>JALZLC010000030.1 GCA_030858885.1 Actinomycetota bacterium | reverse complement strand
CCGTGCGCACCGCCGCCCGCTGCGCGTCATCCACCACCCAGTAGCCGCGGGCCGGCACCCGCCCGAGCACCGCCATCATCGCCGTGGCGATGACGAACCAGGCGACAAAGTTCAGGATCGGGATGCCGAGCACCTCGGGTCCGCTGCCGCCCCGCCACAACCAGTGACCGGCGTCGACCATCTGCGGATCCAAGAACAGGTCCCACGACGCCAGCGCGGCTCCCGCGACCAACGGCGTCCACCAGCGGTCCCGCCCGATGCGCGCCCCGACCAGCAACGCCGGGTAGCCCATCATTGTCCACGCCAGTGGGATCACGACCGGCACACCAAGCAGCTTCACGCCGAGGCTGTCACCGTAGGTGTAGGCGCCGAATGGCACCCCGGTGGCCACACCGGCGGCCTCGACCAGCAGCCCGCCGCCGGCGGTCACCGCCACCAGCACGGCCGCGAATCGCCAGCCGCGCCAGACGGCGGCATGGCTGACCGACGCGGCGAAGAACAGCACCACGCTGATGACGGTGACTGTATCCCTGACGCTGCCCTGCACCAGGGGATAGAGGATCTGCGAGCAGACCGTCGCGGCACCAAGGACCACCGGGACGGCGCGCGGACCCTGGTCGGGGAGCGCAACGGCCCTCCGTTCGGCGGGGACCGTCACCGCCACCAGCGGCGCGCCTTGGTCCGGTCACCCAAGATGACGTTGGCCGCCGACCGCCCGCTGGCGCCGAACACCCCGCCGCCCGGATGGGTCGACGCACCGGTCAGGTACAGCCCGTCCAACGGCGTGCGGTAGCCGGCCAGCTCCGGCAATGGCCGCCAGGCGAACATCTGGTCCAGCGACATCTCGACGTGCATCACGTTGCCCCGCCGCAGCCCGAGCTCTCGCTCCAGGTCCAGCGGCGTCTGCACATGCATGCGCTCCACGCTGGCGGCGAAGCCGGGAGCGGCCGCGTCTACTGCCTCGACCAGTTTGGTGCCCTCGCGCTCGGCGATGGCGTCCCAGGTCTCGCCGTTGCTCAGCTCGTAGGGATGCCACTGGCCCCACACGGTCACGTTGTGCTTGCCGGGCGGTGCGATGGTGTCGTCGAACGCCGAGAAGGTCATCGCCAGCGCCGCTGGCTCCGAGGGTGGCAGGCCGGCGCTGAACTCGCCGTGGGCGCGGCGCAAAAAGTTGCGAGACGGCGCCAGCAGCTGCAGCGCTCGCCACGGCTGTTCGCCGCCGGCGCCGGGGTAGCGCGGGAGGGCGTTGGTGGCAAGCCGCACGACCATGCCGATGCCGTTGCCGACGCGGATCGTGCAGGCAACCCGCTGCGCGAACGCGGGCGGCAGGTCGTCGACCAGCTCGAACGCGGTGAGGACGTGGCAGCCGGCGAGGACCGTCGTCGCGGCGATCCGCTCGCCGGAGTCGGTGGCGATCCCGCGCGTCTTGCCGTCGCGGACGTAGATGCGCGCGCAGCCGTCGTTCAGTCGCAGGGTGCCGCCGAGGGCCTCGAAGCGGCGGGCAAGGGCCACCGACAGCATCCCGGAGCCGCCGACGGGATGCCCAGGAGGACATCGGTGCAGCAGGGCATTCCAGCCGACGAGGTCGGCGGTCGCGACCTCATGGGTGGGCGGTCCGGACTGCGCGCCCATCCATGCCAGCGCCGTCTTGAGGCGCTCGTCATCGAAGTGCTCGTCGAGCAGCGCGTCACCGCTGGTCAGGAACTGCCGCGACAGCTCCATCCCGTCCAGGCCTGTGGATCGTCCCACCGACCACAGGTGACGGCCGAGGTTGGCACCGGTGGGCGGTGCCTGGAAGGCCTCAAAGATCCGGGTGTTGCGGTCCCCCCAGTCGTCGACGAACCGGTGGTAGGCCTCGGCGTCCTTGGCACCGCAGACCTTCTCGATCGAGGCGCAGGCGGCGTCGATGTTGCCCCAGAAGGTGATGGCCTCGTCACCGAACGGGGCGAAGCCCCACGGGTCGAGATCCTGATAGACCAGTCCCATGGCCGCGAGGTCGAGGTCTTCGACGATGCCGGTGTGGCGGACCATGATGTGGGCCGAGGAGCCGACATCCATCTGGTAGCCACCGAAGCGCTCGACGGTGGAGACCGCCCCGCCGGCGACCGCACGGCGCTCGACGACCTCGACGTCAAGGCCGGCGCGCGCCAGGTAGCAGGCGGCGACGAGGGCGTTGTGCCCCGCCCCCACGATGACGACGTCGCGCATGGCTGCCGAGTCTAGGTGGGGGCAGGTCAGCCGAGCGGATCGACGCCGTTGACCGTGCCCTCCCTGGCCAGCACGGCGAAGCGCGAGAACAGCTCCTCGGCGTACCAGCCCTCGTCGCGGGTGCGTCGAATAGCCTGACGGTGTGGGTCTCCGCCGTAGGCGTAGGCGGTCAGGTCGGCGGCAGAGTCCCACACGCTGAAGGTGGCCTGCAGGCCGACAGGGGCCTCGCCGATCCCGATGGCGTAGCGCAGGCCCGGCTGGCGGTGCAGGTCCGCCGACACCGGCGGGACCGCACGCCAGAAGGCGAGGCTGCGCGACGACCGGATCCGCGCGCGGGTGAGCACGGCGACACTGGCGCCCGCGGGCGGCTGAGTCCACAGCGCCGAGGCCAGCGGGTCACGCCCAGCCCAGCGGCCGCGCGACCGAACTGGAGCCAGCTCCGCCCGCCAGCGCTCGTCGGCGATCCCCGCCCAGGCTCGAGGCACCGGTGACCCCGCCTCGAAGGCATCCAGCGCGGCCGCGTCGTCCCAGACGCCGAACAGCCCCCAGCGGCGGGGGTCGGCGTCGCGCAAGGTGAACGTGCGCCCGCTGCCGGTTCCCAGCAGCTTGGAAAACCGCAGCCCTGGGGTCGAGGCGAGTGGGGCACGGTCCAAGCCCATCCGCAACAGCGCCCGTGCGACGCCTGCTCCCGAGACGCCGAACAGGTGCAGGGTCGCCACCGGCGCGCCGTCGTACCGCACGACCGGACAGTACCCCTTCGTGCTTGCCCGCAGCGTCAGACAAGGCACCCGTTGTCGAAGCTGGAGGTCAGACATCGACCTCGGCGTACTTGCCACAGGGATCGACCCGGTCCCGGATGTCCCGGCAGACCCGGAAACGCCACGCGTCGATCCCCATGGCGTCCACGTCAACGGTGCCACGGTAGTGGTCGGTGACGGGGTAGCCCGGCGAGACGTTCTCGGTCGAGTGGCAGGCACAGCGAGCCCGATCAGTCGAGCAGGTCGCCGGTGCGCACGACGGTGGCGAACTCCTCGTCGAGGTTGGTGGCGGTGACGTGCGCCAGCAGGTCGGCGGGGACGGTTTGGCCGTCGGGGCCTCGCCGGTCGAACGTATGCGTCGCGTCGAGGGCGAACAGGACGCGGTAGCCGAGGTTGCCCCCGACGCGCGCGGTGGTCTCACAGCAGTGGTTGGTGGTGATGCCGCAGATCACCAGGCCGTCGAGTTGACGGGTGCGCAGCCAGGCGTCGAGATCAGGGGTCGCGTGGAAGCACGAGTTGACCGTCTTGCTCAGCAGCAGGTCTGGAATACCCGTGATGATCGGTTTGAAGTCGTTGCCCGGTTGTCCGGCCCGCAGCGGTGAACCGGGCTCGGCGGAGTCGTGGCGGGCGAAGATGACGGGTCGTTGGGCCGCACGCCATGATCCGAGCAAGCTGGCGATATTGCTCTCGCAGGCCGGGTTGTTGCGCCTGCCCCAGTAGCCGGCGTCGTCGAAGCCGCGCTGAACATCGACCACGAGCAACGCCAAGCGGTCCAGATCGGGCAGCGTCACCGCGCAACACTAACAACTCATAGCGAGTCGGGGAGACGGCGGCGGCCCATGAACCCGGTCGCTGCGGGGTGATACCAGCCGAGGCGAGTCTCGCCTTCCAGCCAGCACAGCAACACCGGCTCACCGTCGAGTTCGCTGGGCAGGTCGATGATCAGCGGGGCGACCCCCTTCAACTGGATGCCCCGTGCCGCGAACCAGTCGATGCGTTCCTGGAGGTGGGCCTCCAGGGCCTTCACCTCGGGCAGGCCGCCGGCTGGTTGGATCCCGCTGCGCAACGCCGCCGAGGCGTCGGCCAGGTCGGCGCGCAGAGCCACGATGCGGTCCGCGTTCGCCCGCAGGGTGGGTAGGAGGTCGCGGGCCTCGGCCAGGGTGAAGTGCGGTTGCATCGAGCCCGCGGTCACCTCTCGCCGCCGTCGCTGCCTCGCGCCTCGAGCCGGCGCACCAGCGTCACCGGCGCGACGCAGCGGTAGGCCTCCTCGACCACGCCGGCGACCTCGTCCCAGTCCACCGCGGTGTCCAGCCGCAGCCCGATCCAGCCGCGGTGACCGACGTACGCAGGCCGGAAGAAGCGCTCTGGGTCCGACCGGATCATCTCCTCCTGCACGCCGGGCGGCGCGGCGCACATGAGCGCGAGGCAGCCGTCACCGTGGTGGTCATCGGTCAGGTAACACAGCGTCCGCTTGCCCCGGATGAAGAACGTGACCGCCCCATGACTGACCCGTTCGCTGACCTCGGGCATGCCCGCGCAGATTTGCCGGAGGCGGTCGGTCGCCGACGCCACGTCGGTGGCGGTGTAAGGCAGCTGATCGCGAGGAGTCGGCTCCATGTCAGGCGGCGTGGTTGAGGAGCGCCTCGACCTGGGCCCGTGTGGGCAGACCGGGCTCGGCCCCGCGGATGGTGGCGGCGTGGGCGCCAGCGGCGCACGCGAAGCCGACGGCCTCGGCGTAACCCGCGCCCTCGGCGAGGGCGACCGCCAGGGCGGCGCAGAAGCTGTCGCCCGCGCCGGTCGTGTCCACAGCCCGCACCTGTGGAGGTCGCCCGCTGCCACAGTCCGTGCCGTCGCACCAGGCCGCTCCGGCGGCGCCGAGTGTCACCACGCAGCTGCGCTCCTCAGTGCCCAGCGCGCGCGCCATGGCGGCGCCGTCGCTGCGATCGGGTTGTGCTGGGCCGTCGGCGAGCAACGCTGCAGCCTCCACCTCGTTGGGGCAGATGACGCTGGCGGTGGCCAGCAGCGCCGGGGTGACGTCGTGGATGGGCGCGGGGTTACAGACCACGATCCCGCCCCGCCTGCGGATGGCGCCGCCGGCCCGCTCCGACGCGGCCGGCGTCACCTCGCCCTGCAGCAGCAGCACGTCGCAGTCCGGCAGGTCGGCGCAGTGGGCGGGTGGCAGCTGGCGGTTGGCACCGGGATGCTGCACGAACCCGACCTCGCCGTCGGGGGTGATCAGCGGCACAGCGACCGCGGTGCTGACGCCACGCAGCTGCACCACCCGCCCGGCGTCGATGCCCTCGCGCTCAAGGGCTGCGAGGAAGCCGTCGCCGTAGGGATCATGGCCCACGGCGCCGACCATCGTTACCTCGGCCCCGAGCCGCGCCAAGGCCACGGCCTGGTTGTAGCCCTTGCCGCCGCGGAAGGTGCCGAACTCGTCGGCAATGATGACCTCGCCAGGGCCGGGTCGTTGCGGAATCTGGAACGCCAGATCCTGCACCAAGGATCCCACCACCAGCGCGCGCACCATTGTCGTGCTCCTCGGTCCTGGTGCGCGCGAGCTTTGCGTCAGCGCAGCGGTGCGCCGTTCTCCATGTCGAAGAAGTGCAGGTTCTCGGTCTTGAACGCCACGTCGATCTTCTGCCCCACCTTGGGTGCGTTGCGCGGTTCCATACGGGCGGTGAAGATCTGTCCGCCGGACTCGGCGGCGCGTTGCATCTCGGCGAACGCCTCGGCGTCGTCGACGGCCTCTCGCATGTCCTCGGTGACGATGGGGGGCGCGCTCATGCCGAAGTGGACGATGAGCTCGGAGCCCAGGGCCTCGACCAGCGTCACGTTGCGCTGCGGTAGCTGCAGGTCGTCGGGCACCGACCCGTCCGGGCGGAAGAAGTGCTCGGGCCGCATGCCGACGGCCACCTTCTTGCCGATGTAGTCGCGGACCCTGGGGTAACGGTCGATCGCCTCGTCGGGCACCCGCAGGGCGACGGTGGTTCCCATCTTGAGGGCGACCCCTCCGCTATCGCTGTGTTCCAGCGTCCCCTCGGCGAGGTTCATGGCGGGCGAGCCGATGAAGCCGGCGACGAACAGGTTGTCCGGGTTGTCGTACAGCTCCTGAGGACTGTCCACCTGCATCAGCTCACCACGCTTGAGCACCGCGACGCGGTCACCCATCGTCATGGCCTCCACCTGGTCGTGGGTTACGTACAGCGTGGTGACGCCCATGCGGGTCTGCAGCTCGGCGATCTCCGCGCGCATCTGCACGCGCAGCTTGGCGTCGAGGTTGGACAGCGGCTCGTCCATCAGGAACGCCTTGGGCTCCCGCACGATCGCGCGGCCCATCGCCACGCGCTGACGCTGTCCACCGGACAGCGCCTTGGGCTTGCGGTCCAGGTACTCGGTGAGGCCGAGGAGCTCGCCGGCCTCCCGGACCCGCTTGTTGATCTCGTCCTTTGGCACCTTGGCCAGCTTGAGTGCGAAGCCCATGTTGTCGGCGACCGACATGTGGGGGTACAGCGCGTAGCTCTGGAACACCATCGCGATGTCGCGTTCCTTGGGCGTCATGTTGTTGACGACCTGATCGCCGATGATCATCTTGCCGTCGGAGATCTCCTCGAGTCCGGCGACCATCCGCAGGGCCGTGGACTTCCCGCAACCCGAGGGCCCGACCAGGATGACGAACTCACCGTCCTCGATGTCCAGCGTCAGGTCCTTGACGGCCTCGGTGCCGTCGGGGTAGCGCTTGTACACTCCGTCGAACTGCAGCTTGGCCATCTTGCTCCCTCGCGTCGCCCGGCGTTCCGGGGGGTTTCCTGCGCTCCTCGCGGGCAGCGTAACCCCGACCGCAAGGGTTCGGCAGCATGATCCCCCTGTTCCTGCTGGTCAACCTACTCCTGATGCTCACTGCTGGTGGTGGGTTCCGTTGGCTGCTCCGGCTGAGCTACCTGCGCGACCTCGGCGCGCAGCGCCTCCAATTCGGTCGTCAACCGTCCCAGCTCTCGCGTCAGGTCGCGCTCGGTAACCAACTGCGCAACGGCCAGTCGCACCGAGGTGATCTCGCGGGCGAGAAACTCGGTGTCGGCCAGCGTCCTGGCGGTGACCTCCCGGTCGCCTTCGACCTGCGCCCGGTCACGTTCGGCCTGGCGGTTCTGCGCCAGCAGGATCAGGGGTGCGGCGTAGCTGGCCTGGGTGGAGAAGAACAGGTTGAGCAGGATGAACGGATACGGATCCCAACGCAGTCGCACCGCCACGACGTTGACGATGATCCAGACGATTACCACGATGGTCTGGGCGACGAGGTAGCGGGCGGTGCCCAGAAACTGCGCGATGGCTTCCGAGAAGCGCCCGAAGGCGTCGGGGTCGTAGTGGACACCGAAGCGGGTGCCACCACGCGGACGGGTCAGGTCGCTTGGTCGCCGGCTCACCGGTGGGCCCGCCAGTCGGTGGGCAGCACCCGGTCGAGCACGTCGTCGACAGTGACCGCGCCCACCAGCCGGCCCGCCGCGTCGACCACGGGCAGCGCCAGCAGGTTGTAGGCGGCGAGTGTCTCGGCGACCTGCAACTCGTCCAGATCAGGCGCCACCGGCTCTGGCTGGGAGTCCACGCAGTCGATGACGCGCACGCTGGGCGGCTCGCGCAGCAGGCGCTGGATGTGACAGACGCCGCGGAACCTCCCGGTGGGCGTCTCCAACGGCGGGTCCACCACGAACAGCTGTGACGCCAGGGCAGGGGTCAGGTCGGGTTCCCGCAGCAGCGCCAGCGCCTCAGCGACGGTGGCCTGCGACGGCAGCAGGACCGGTTCGGGGGTCATCAGCCCGCCGGCGGTGTTGTTGGCGTAGCGCAGCAGGCGCCGCAAGGGGGCGGCCTCGTCGGGCTCCATGGCGGCCAGCAGCTCACCGCGCCGCCCGCGCTCCAGCTCACCGAGCAGGTCCGCCGCGTCGTCGGGTTCCATCGCCTCCAAGACGTCGGCGGCGCGCTCCAAGCCGAGCTCGTCGAGCAGCTCGGCCTGCACCTCCTCGGGCAGCTCCTCCATGACCTCGGCGAGCTGATCGTCGTCCAGCGTCGCCGCCGCCGTGGTGCGCTCTGGCGCCGGCAGGTCCTGCAGCTGCTCGGCGATGTCGCGTGGGTGCAGGTCACGCAGGTCGCCGTAGACGTCCGAGCCCTTGGCGAACAGCGGGCGGACCTGCTCCCACGGTTCGGTGCGACGGTCACGACGCCGCCCGCCGAGCAGGCGCCGGCCGGGTGGCACCAAGTCGACGACGGCCACCTCCCAGCCCCGCAGCCGGCCACTGGCCGCCCGGATGCCGACGTCGTTGACAACGCGGTCGCCACCGGGCACGGGCCGGTCGATCAGGTCGTGCAGCAGCGATACCTCAGAGGGTCGTGGCACGAAGCGGCGCAGGTTCAGATCAGAGGAACGCAAGCGCAGGCCGTCGGGGTCCAACGACACGACGCGGCCCGCGGAGACGAAGATGCGGCGGCCAGGCACGGCGATGACGAACCCGATGACCGGCGGCCCGTGCCCACCGATCGGGCCGCCGACAATGACGTCGTCGACGCGGCCGAGGGTGGCTCCGTCGGGGTCGAGGACTCCAAGCCGCGCGATGCGGGAGGCGTAGATGATTGCGGCCATAGCTGCACGATAGGTCAAGGTTGCGCGCTACCGGCCGAAGGGTGCGTTGACGACGTTGTGCCGACGGCTGCACACTTGCGGGTGCCGCCGGCGGTGAGCCGCCGGTGGCCGCCGGAGGCGGGCCGAACGTCCGGTATGTACCGGGTTATGTGTGCCGGTACTATGGTGACGCTCGGTGATGACAGGGGTGCGCTGTGATGATTGTTGGGTTCGGTCGCCGCTTCGGCGGTCTGCTTGCGGGCGCAGTGATCCTGGCCACGGCAGCAGGTGCTCCCGCCGCCACGGCGTCGCCGTTCGTCACCGGGGCCGCGCCTGTCGTCACGCCTGCTCCGCCGGTCACCGGAGCGGCGCCTGTTGTCACCCCGGCTTCGCCGGTCGCGTCCGGCGCCAGCGCCGTTGCCGCCAGACGGTTCCGAGCGGCTGTCATTCCCGGTGAGGTGCTGGTGCGCTTCGACGAGGCCGCGAGCCGCGAGCCGCCGGTGCTGAGCCGGGTGAGCGCCACGGTCGGCGCCACGGTGATCGGTCGCCCCTTGCGCGGCGTCACGCGGCTTGCCGTACCGCGCGGCCAGGAGTTGTCGGTGGCCCGTCGTCTGCAAGCCGCCCCCGCCGTCGCCTACGCCGAGCCCAACTACCGCCGGGAGGCCTTCGCGGAGGAGGGCTGGGGGGTGCGCGCCGTCAAGGCCGACCAGGTCTGGGACTCCACGCCGGCACGCCAGGGCGTCACCGGGGCCGGCGTGCGCGTCGCGGTCCTGGACTCCGGTGTGCAGCGCGATCAGGGACAGCTGGCACCTCGGGTCACGCCCGGAAAGGTCTTCGGCCGCTACGGCGACGACACCGACAACTGCGGCCATGGCACCGCCGTCGCGGGCGTGGTCGCCGCGGCGCGCAACGATGGCGTCCCCGTGGCCGGTGTGGCGCCACAGGCCACGATCGTGCGCGGCAAGGTCTTGGAAAGCGACCCGCGTTTCGAGGGCTGCGGTGGCAGCGACACCACCATCGCTGCTGGCATTCGCTGGGCCGCTGGCCGCGCCGAGGCCGACATCATCAACATGTCGCTGGGCGGGCCCGGCTACTCCGCCACCTTGTGCGACGCCGTGGCAGCGGCCGCGCGGTCGGGCGTCCTGGTTGTGGTGGCCTCGGGCAACGCCGGCGACCGCGCCCCGAACTACCCGGCGGCCTGCCCTGGCGCGGTCTCGGTCGGCGCGCTGCGGCGCTCGTCGAGCGGCCTGCGGCCGGCCGAGTTCTCCTCCTTCGGCAAGGTCGACATCGCCGCTCCAGGCAAGGCCATACCAGTGCTGGGTGCCAGGTCGGTGTCCCCGGCCATCTACTCCGACTGCCCGGACCCCGGCTTCCGCCGCTGCCTGACCGGCACGTCGTTCTCGGCACCGCATGTGGCCGGTCTGGCGGCGCTGCTGTTCGAGCAGCACGCCGGACAACTGCGCGCGGCCACACCGGCGGGGCGGCTACGGATGCTCCGCCAATGGCTGCTGGGTACAGCCCACGAGGTCGGCGGCACGGGCGCCGGGGTGGACCTGCGCACGGGTCACGGGCTGCCCACCGCGCCGGCGGCTGCGGCGGCCAGCGTCGATCCCGACCGGCTGCTGGCCACCTGGCGGACGTCCACGCGCGTGATCGCGCCAACTCGTGATCTGCTCAGCGAACGCACTTCGGCTCCGCTAGCTGCCGTGCTCACCGACGGTACGGGACGACCCGTCGAGGGCGCCCGGGTCGTCTTCGAGTCGCCGGCACGCGGTTCGGCGACCCCAAGCGCCGCCGACACCGGCGGCCGTGGCGAGGCGCGCACGGCGTTGCGCTCGACGCGTGGTGGGTCGATCGTGGCGGTGACGATGGGTTACCTCGACGACGGCACCACCCGCCGGCTGCCACTGCACTTGTACGTGCTGGCGCGCGACGACAACGTGCGGGGCGTGGCCGGCAGGCCGTCGCAGTACGCCGACGAGGTCGACCCCGTCCTGGACGTCGACGACGTGCTCCGCTTCCGCCTGCGCGACGGTGAGACGCTGCGCGCCCGGGTCCGGGGTGTCAGCGCTGTGTCGGAGTACGTCGAGCTGTTCGGCTTCGGGCCTTCCACCACCGACGTCACCGACTTCTCGCAGCCGATCCTGCGTGAGGACACCCTGGAGGCCGACTACAACCCGCGCTCCTTCGTCTTCACGGCTCGCAGCACCGCCGTGCGCTACCTGGACATCTTCGGTGACGGCAGCTACCGGCTGACGCGGTCGATCGAGTCGCCCGGCGCCATCGCCGCCTTCTCGGCGAACCCGGCGCGCTTCACACCCAATGGTGATGGCCGGGCTGACACGACTCGCATCGCCTGGCGGCTGGCAAACCGCGGGCGGGTGCGGCTGACCATCCGCGACCGCAACGGCGCCGCCGTGCGCCGCGTCAACTTTGGCAGTGAGCCGGTCGGTGCGGAGTCCTTCCGCTGGAGCGGCCGCGGCGACGGCGGGCGCGCGCGACCGGCCGGGCGCTACACCGCAGTGCTGTCCTGGGCGGACGGCGAGGGCCGTGTCGCCAGTGGCAGAACCGAGATCACCCTGCGCCGCTGACGCCACGTGGTGGTCCTACCGGCCCTACCCTTCCAATCGGAAGACGAACTCCTCGACTTCTTCGCCGCGCGCGTTGGCGAAGCCGCGATCCTCACCTGACCTGGTGAATCCGCACTTCTCCAAGACCCGGATGGACGCGATGTTGTCCTTGGCTGCGCGGGCGTACAGCGGCCGCGTCCTGACGGAACGCAGAAACGCGGTCAGCGCCATGGTGGCAATGCCTCGACCCCAGAACTGTGGTCCGAGCCAGTAGCTGACCTCTGGCTCGCCGAGGTGCTCGAAGCTCGCGACATGCCCGGCCACCTGACCGTCGACCACGACGGTCTTGTTCACGACGGTCTCGTCCCCCAGGATCCTGGCCCAGTGCGCCGCGAAGGCCTGTCGGTCGGCAGGGTCTTTGGCCGTGAAGGCGGCCATGCGATTCGCCTCCGGGTCCAGTTGCTGGACGAAGAAGATCGGCAGGTCTTCGTCGGTCACGTCCCGCAGGCGCACGTCGCAGGTCACAGCCAAGACCCTGGCTGGTTCAGCCCTCGCCAACCAGGTCGGCCACCGACAGCACCAGGTCACCAAATGCCTCGGGCGTCAGCTGGCCGCCGCGTCCGACCGTGCGCACGTCGGCGTAGCGGCCCGACACGGGGCCACGATGCAGAACGACCTCCGCAGAAGGTCCATCGACCACCCACAGCTCCCGGATGCCAGCTCGCGCGTACAGGGGAGCCTTGACGTCGCGGTCGAAGGCGCCCGACGTCTCCGCCACCTCGATCACCAGCAGGATGTCGTCGGGGGTTGGGTGGGACAGTGCGTAGAAGTCATTGCGCGGCCGCGCGACGAGCAGGTCAGGCTGGGGTTGCGAGCGGAATGCCACCCTGGCGGGATTCTGCACCCGCACGATCGCGCGGTCGCCGAGACCGATCACCAGCAACCGGTTCAGCCGGTCTACACAGCTCGCGTGTCTCGGACCGATCGGCGTCATTTCGACGATCTCCCCGTCCAACAGCTCGACGCGGTCGTCCTCGCCAAGGATGCCCGCGGCACCCATGCGCTCGTACTCGTCGACGGTGAACTGCCGCCGTGCCTGCTCGACCACCACCGGGCATCACCTCACCGCAAAGTGTAGTGGTACTCCGATTGGCGCTCGGTCACCGAGCGTTCATCTGCTCTGGCCTCAACGTGACGCTGCGTGCGCCGATCAGAAGGAGCATGGTGCCCGACTTCCTGCCGCGGCCGGAGAGCTCGCCGTTGGCGGCGCTCGCCGTGGCCGCGACCGTGGTGCCGGAGACGACACCGTGTGAGGAGGTCGAGGCGGTCTTCCGGTGCGATCCCGCCCTGCGCTCGATCGTCGTGGACTGCGGCAGCGGGCGTCTGGTGGTGCTGGACCGCAACCGATTCGCCGCCCACCTCGCGGGGCCGCTCGGTTATGGCCGGGCGATCTACGCGCGACGGCCCGTGAGCGCGTTGATGGACGAGCCAGCCCTGGTGTTGTCGGCCGCGATGGACTGCTCCGCCACCGCGAGCTCGGTACTGGCCCGGGGCGATGACCAGCGCTACACCGACCTCATCGTCCGCTTCGCCAACGGCGACATCGGGACGGTCAGCGTCGCCCGGCTGCTGGAGGAGCTGGCCGGTTCCTTCGCGCACCAGGCGCAGCACGATCCGCTGACCGGCCTGCCGAATCGCACCCTGTTTGCTGCTCAAATCGACGAGGGGCTGCGCCGGCAAGGCGACAACGGCGTCGCCGTGCTGTTCTGTGA
>JALZLC010000018.1 GCA_030858885.1 Actinomycetota bacterium | reverse complement strand
TCTACGCCGCGCTGGCGCTGGCCACCGGCGACTACGTGCGCAAGAACGGCTTCGATCGCGCGCTGGTGGGTCTGTCGGGCGGCGTGGACTCGGCGCTGGTCGCGACCATCGCGGCCGACGCGCTAGGCGCCGACGCCGTCACCGGGGTGGCCATGCCGTCGCCGTACTCCTCGCCGGCCTCCCTGGTCGACGCCAAGGCCTTGGCCGCGAACCTGGGCATCGGCTGGTTGGAGCTGGGGATCGAGCCGGTGATGCGGGCGTTCGACGAAGTGCTGCGCGAGCCGTTCGCCGGGACCGACCCAGGGGTGGCCGAGGAGAACCTGCAGTCGCGGATCCGAGGCACGCTGCTCATGGCCCTGTCCAACAAGAGCGGGGACCCGTCCTCATGCAGCGAAGCGGTAGGACACAAATCCATCGTCCTGGCGACGGGCAACAAGAGCGAGTACGCCGTTGGCTACTCGACGCTGTACGGCGACATGGCCGGGGGGTTCGCGGTCATCAAGGACGTGTCCAAGACCCTGGTGTACCAGCTGTGCCACCACCGCAACGCCGCCGCCGGCGGCCCGCTGATCCCTCCCGCCATCCTGGACAAGGCCCCCACCGCCGAACTCCGCCCGGACCAGCGCGACACCGACAGCCTGCCGCCGTACGACGAGTTGGACCCCATCTTGGAGGCCTACGTCGAGCAAGATCGCTCCGTGCGGCAGATCGTGGCCGAAGGCCACGACGTCGCCACGGTCCGGCGGGTGATCGCCCTCGTGGACCGTGCCGAGTACAAGCGCCGTCAGGCCGCCCCGGGCGTGAAGATCACACCCCGGGCGTTCGGTAAGGATCGCCGGCTGCCGATCACCCAGGCCTGGTCCGGCTGACGACTGGGACCTCAAGGTCGACCGCGACGTCGCCAAGGGCAACGGGACGACCCAGGTGATAGCCCTGGGCGAAGCGCACGCCCAGGAAGCGCAGCGCATCAACCTCGCGTTGGGTCTCCACCCCCTCGGCGACGACCTCGGCGCCCAGGGCAGAAGCGAACGCGGTGAGGGTGTAGCCCAGAGCGCGCAGCAGGCTGTCATTGTCGATCTCGTGCACCAGGCTGGTGTCGAGCTTGACGATGTCCGGTGACAGCTTCAGCACGTGGCGGAAGCTGGCGAACCCCGACCCGGCGTCGTCCACGGCCAGGCGCAGGCCCTCCTTCCGCAGCGGAGCCAACCGCCGATTCAACGCTTCGTAATCCGCGACGCGCTCGTGCTCGGTGATCTCCAGGACCAGGCGCTGCAGCGGTACGGGGGCCAGGACGTCGGCCAGCAACGGTGACGCGGCGACCAGAGGCGAGACGTTGACCGACAGATACAGCGATGGGGGAAGGTCGGGCAGGACGGTGAGCGCCTGACGGATCGCCATCATCTCCAGGTCGACACCCAAACCCACGGCAGTGGCCTCGGCGAACCACCGGTCCGGCCCGCGCAGCGGAGGACCGGTGAACCGGGCGAGCACTTCCAGACCGACTACCGACTCATCGGTCAGGTCGATGATGGGTTGAAAGGCCAACGGGATCCGCCCGGACGCCAGGACGGTCCGGATGCGCTCGACCCTCGTCCGCCAGGCCCCTTGGGTGCGCTCCCACCATCCCAGCTGCTCACTCAGCAACTTGGTGACCAGTTGGTACAGCTGCGTCGGGTACTCGTCGCCGTCGTGTTGCCGGGTGAAGCGCAGCACGCCCATGTCCTCGCCGTCGGGACCGGGCAGGGCGATGTCGACGCTGTCGGGATCGAGCGATGAGCCTGGCGGCAGGTAGGTCACCTCGGTGGCCAGTGCCTCCGATGCCAGCATGCACAGGCGGGTGGCGGCGGCTCGCCGTTCGGTGGCGTCGAGCACGGCGGCGATGTCGGCGCCAAGACCCTGCGCACCTTCCCACCCCATGCTCGCTCCTCAGCTCACGGCCAGGTGACGCCCGGTGGGATCACCAAAGACCAGCACTCCTCCCCCCGTAGACCACCCGGCACAACGGGCGTATCGTGCAACAACGGTCACAACCATAAGACTTCAACGCGGTCACCTCATGTCCTGTCCTACCGGCCGCAAAGTTTCGCGGCGCAGCAGCATGGTCACCGGGCCGTCGGCCACCAGGTCGATCAGCATGTGCGCGCCGAATACGCCCTTGGCCACCGGAACGGTGATCGCCGCGCAGTACGCCTCGTAGAGGCGCTGGCCGTCCGCGGGGTCGGCAGCGCCGACGAACGAGGGCCGGCGGCCGCGGGTGACGTCTCCGTACAGCGTAAACTGGCTGACGGCCAGCACGGCGCCACCGACGTCAGCCACTGACCGGTTCATCCTGCCGGCGGCGTCGCCGAACACCCGCAGCGCCACCGTCTTGGACGCCAGCCAGGCGGCGTCGGCCTCGGTGGAGTGCCGGCCCACCCCGACCAGGGCGAGCAAGCCCGGCCCGATCCGTCCGCTGACCTCACCTGCGACGGTGACGGCCGCTCGCTGTACACGCTGGATGACCACCTGCATGGGTATCCTTTCGAGATCGTCGCCGCTGGACCCGCTGGAGTGACCGCACGACGGTCACCGGGCCGGCAGGCAGGAGTGTGGTCTTCATGAGCGTGCTCAGCCAGCAACGCCTGTCCTCGAGTAGCGAAGCGGTAGGACGGCAAAGGCCGGTCGCGATCCAGGACATCCAGGATTACAAGACGCGTGGCGAGCGCTTCCTGATGCTCACCGCTTACGACTATCCCACCGCGCAGATCCTGGACCAGGCCGGCCTGCCGCTGCTGCTCGTCGGTGACTCGGTGGGCAACAACGTGCTGGGCTATCCCTCCACCGTGCCCGTCACCCTTGACGAGATGGTCCACCACGCGGCGGCCGTGTGCCGGGGTGCCTCCCGCGCCCTTGTCGTCGGCGATCTGCCCTTCATGAGCTACCAGGTGTCGCCGGAGGACGGCATGCGAGCCGCCGGGCGCCTGCTCAAGGAGGCCGGCGTGACCGCCGTCAAGCTGGAGGGCGGGGTGCGCTGCGCCGGGCTGGTCGCCCGCCTGGTTGACGCCGGCATACCGGTGATGGGCCACATCGGCCTGACGCCCCAAAGCGTCAACATGTTGGGCTACCGGGTCCAGGGCCGCCAAGCCGAGGGTGCCGACCGCCTGCTGGACGACGCGGTCGCTCTGGCCGGCGCGGGGGCCTTCTCCATCGTGGTGGAGGCGGTGCCGGCCGAGGTCGGCAAACGCATCACCGAGGCCGTCGACGTGCCGACCATCGGCATCGGCGCGGGCCCCCACACCGACGGCCAGGTGCTGGTCATCAACGATGTGCTCGGCCTCAACGCCGGTCGCAACCCCCGCTTCGCCAAGGCCTATGCCGACCTGCGCAGCGTCATCACCGACGCGGTCAAGAGCCTGTCAGCCGAGGTCGCCTCCGGCGATTACCCAGGCCCGGAGCACAGCTACTAGCGGGCGGTGGCCCCGGCGTCGCGTTCGCCGGCCACCGCCGTCGCCAGCGTGGCGAAGGTTCGCAACGCCTTGGCGGTGCGATGACCGTGCCACGTCAGCAGTTCGCCGTCGACGAAGCGGTACGGCACGGAGCCAAGGAGTCCGTGCACCGCGGGAAGGTCGTCCTCGCCGAAGGCGTAGGGCTCGCTGGGCAGCAGCACCACTTCGGGCGCCAGCACCAGTGCCGGGTCGAGCCGGGGGTAACGGTCCTGCCAACCGGCCAGCACGTTGACCAGCCCGCAGCGCTGCAGCAGGTCGTCGGCATAGGTGTCCGGTCCCAGCCCCATCCACGGCTTGCGCCAGATCAGGGTGATCGCGGCGACCGGCCGCGCAGGTCGTCGCGAGCCGACATCGGCGACGGCGACCTCCAGCTCGTCGACCAGCGACGTGGCGTCCGCACCGATCAACTCCGCCAGCTCGCCCAGGAGCTCGGCGACGTCTGGCACGGTCTTGGGATAGGTGACCAGCACGCGCAGGCCGGCCGCCCGTAGCGCGTCCAGGTCGGCCGCCCGGTTCTCCTCGGCGTTGGCGACGACCACGTCCGGCGCCAGCCGCACGATCTCGTCGACGGCAGGGTTCTTGGTCCCGCCGACGCGGCGGGCCGTGGGCGGAGCCCCGCACACGCAGTAGTCGGTGACGCCGACGACCGCGTCGCCGGCCCCCAGGACCGCCAGCGTGTCGGTGACACTGGGTACCAACGAGACGATCCTCATCGTTCGCGCGTCGGGACGTACTCCCCCCGCTCGACGCAGCGAGCGAGCACGAACAGGTAGTCCGACAGCCGGTTGAGGTAGCGCACGATGAGGTCGTCGGGCAACAGTCCGGTACGGCGCATGGCCACGGTCGCCCGCTCCGCACGGCGGATGATGGTGCGCGCCAGGTCGATCGCCGCCCCGGCCGGCTGCTGTCCCGGGACGACGAACTCACCGGGCAGCGGATGCTGCTCGACGAGCTCGTCGATGCCTTCCTCGAGCCGGTCGACCATCGCGGGTGTGACGCGCGACACCTCGTCGTCCAGCTGCGCCCAGTGATCGGTGTGGGTGGCCAGCTGCGCACCCACGACGAACAGCTGGCGCTGCGTGGCCAAGACCAAGTCGTGCCAGCGACCGTCCAGCTGCGCGCGCGCCATGCCCAGCGCGGACACCGCCTCGTCGACGGTGCCGTAGGCGTCGGTGCGCAGGTCGTCCTTGTCCACCCGACCCCCGTACAGCAGGCCGGTGGTCCCGTCGTCGCCGCGCTTGGTGTACACCTTCATGCTTTGTGTCCTACCGCTTCGCTCCATGAGCACGCGCTTCGCGCTCCCCGGTCGCCAGGTTCAGCCCGGGGAATCGGATGCTGGTGTGCCCGTGGTAGCGCTGGTTGACCGACATCAGCAGGGGGGTCAAGCCCTCCAGGCTGCGGGCCAGCCGCAGCGGCCCAGCATGGAATGCGCGCAGTCCCTTGACGGCGTCGCACAACTCGACGGCAGCGGCAGCGGCGGCGGCGTCGTCGGAGCACAGCGGCACGTCCATCTCCAGGACGGTGTCCAGCTTGAGAAGGCTCGGCGCGGGCACCCACTGCAATCCGGCCACGATGCGCGCATCGCCCAACAGGGCCTGACACTGCTCGGCGGCCGAGCCCTCGGGCACGTCCAACGGGCGCGGCCCAGCCGCGTCCACGACCAGCGGCACCACCGCCGACACCACCGGCTTGCCGGCGGTCTGCGCACCGAGGCCGCGCAGCACCTGGGCCTGGCCGCGGTAGGGCACGACAATCACGACGATATCGGCGGCGGCACAGGCGGCCGCGTTGGTCACCGGACGAACGTTGGCGCCGAGACCTGCCGCGACCCCCTCCGCACGCTCGACGTGGCGCGAACCCAGCCACACCTCGTGACCCGCGCTGGCCAACCGCAGCGCCAGTCCCCGCCCCAGCTTCCCGGTCCCGCCGACCAGGCCGACCCGCATCATCTTCGCCCTACCGCGTTGCTCCATGAGAACAGCCGGCACGGCGTCATGCGGCGCCCTTGTCGGACTGCTCGTGGATCGCGTCCTTGACCGACTCAGGCATACGGGTCACCGTGGCCTTGCCGCGTAGGCGCGCCGCCTGCTCGGGCGGCAGCGCCCGGCGCACGGCATCGAGGGCCTCCTGGCCGGTCAACGATTCGCGCTCCACCAGCTCGTCGGCCATCGCCTCCAAGCCGGCCCGCAGCTCGGAAAAGTCCTTGACGACCGCGTCGAGAGACTCGCCGAGGATCCGGCGGACCTCGGCGTCGATGATCTCCGCGGTCTTGTCGGAGTACTCGTGGCCCCGGCTGAGCTCCTCACCCAGGAAGATCTGCTGCTCGGCCCCGAAGGCGATCGGTCCGAGCGCGTCGGTCATGCCGAACTCCTTGACGATCGCCGTGGCGAGCTTGGTGGCCTGGACCAGATCGTGCTGCCCACCGGTCGTCGGTTGACCGAGGACGACCAGCTCGGCCGCGCGGCCACCGAGCATCACCTTCAGCCGGGCGTCCAGCCAGGTACGCAGGTAGATGTGGCGCTCGTCGATGGGCAGCTGGGTGGTCACGCCCAGCGCCATCCCCACGGGCAGCACCGTCACCTTGTAGACCGGGTCGGCTTCCTCTTCCAGGAACGCCGCCAAGGCGTGACCACCCTCGTGGTAGGCCACCGCGCGCTTCTCGGCCTCGTCCAGGCGCAGCGCCGCGCGCTCACGGCCGATGGTGTGGCGCTCGCGTGCCTGCTCAAGATCGCGCATGCGGATCAAGTCGGAATCCGAACGTACGGCGATGAGCGCGGCCTCGTTGATCAGGTTCTTGAGGTCCGCGCCGGCCATGCCCGGGGTGCCGCGCGCGAGGTTGCGCAGGTCCACGTCATCGTCGATCGGCTTGCCCTTGGCGTGGACGATCAAGATCTCCTCGCGCTCATCCAAGGTCGGCAGTGGCACCACGATCTGGCGGTCGAAGCGGCCGGGCCGCTGCAGCGCGGGGTCCAGCACGTCGGGACGGTTAGTGGCGGCCATGATCACGACACCCTCGGAGCCACCGAAGCCGTCGATCTCGCCCAGCAGCTGGTTGAGCGTCTGCTCGCGCTCGTCGTGGCCGCCGCCGAGGCCGGCCCCGCGCTTGCGGCCGATGGAGTCCAGCTCGTCGATGAAGATGATGCAGGGGGCGTTGGCTCGGGCGGTTTTGAACAGGTCGCGCACCCGGCTGGCGCCGACGCCGACGAACATCTCCATGAAGTCCGAGCCCGTCACGGTGATGAACGGCACGCCGGCCTCGCCGGCGGTGGCGCGAGCTAGCAGCGTCTTACCGGTGCCGGGAGGACCGACCAGCAGCATGCCCTTCGGCACCTCGGCGCCGGCCTTGCGGAAGCGGTCAGGCTCGCGCAGGAAGCTCACCACTTCCTGCACCTCCTCCTTGACCTCGGCGTAGCCGGCGACGTCGGCGAAGCGGGTGTTGGGCTCGTGCGGCTTGTACAGCTTGGCGGTGGACTTGCCGATCTGCGTCAGCCCACCCATCTGTCCGCGTGTCTGGCGGCTCATCCACCAGAAGAAACCGACGAACAGCAGCAGCGGAAAGGCGAAGCTGAGCAGCAGCGCGGCCAGTCCCCCACCGGTGTCAGGGCGGGCGGTGATCGCGACGTCGTTGTCGCGCAGGAAGGGCTCGACGCCGTTGCTGCCCACGTAGCCTTCCGGCGGCAGGGTGGTGGCGAACACCTCCCCGTCGGTGAACTCGCCCTCCACCGATTGGCCGGTGATGGTGAGCTCCGCCACCCGTCCCTCGGTCACCGCCTGGCGGAACTCGGTGTAGGTGGTCTGCTCCCCGGACCCGCTCAGGCCGCTGACGAACCAGACCAGCAGCACCACGGCTACCACCGCCGTGAGCAGTCGCGTACGTTTGCTGCGGTCCACCATCGTTCCTAACCACCGAAGGGTATTGGGGTCCACGGTACCCCTGCCCTGTGACGGACACCTCGGCGCTTCGGCACCATTGCCGAGGCTTTACCCTGTCCGCCGTGAAGCGGATCAAGCCGGGGCCCGGACAGGAGTCGGTGTGGGACTACCCGCGCCCACCGCGGCTTGAGCCCAACGCTCGCCGCCTCCGCGTTGTCCTCGGGGGCCTGACCGTGGCCGACACTCAGGCTGGCTGGCGGGTGTTGGAGACCAGCCACCCGCCCGTCTACTACCTGCCGCGAGCGGCGTTCAGGCAGTGCCGAATCACCGATACGGCCAGCACCACGTTCTGCGAGTTCAAGGGCCGCGCGACGTACGCCACCCTCGAAGCCGGAGGGCGCGTGGAAGGCGACGCAGCCTGGTTCTACGCCAGCCCCTCTGCCGGTTTCGAGCCGCTGCAAGATCATCTGGCCGTCTATCCGGGGCGTATGGACGCCTGCTTCGTCGACGGCGAGCAGGTGAACCCACAGGCGGGCGACTTCTACGGGGGATGGATCACCAGCTCGGTGGTGGGACCGTTCAAGGGAGGCGCCGGCACGTGGGGCTGGTAGCCCGCGCTCAACGCAACCGCAGACGGGTAGCGCCGGCAGACCCGTCCGTTCGGCGGTGTGCATTACGCTGAGTCGGGCCCCAGCGTTCGAAGGCCGAAGGACACCGTGCCGCAATCGTCACCATCGCCGAGTACCGACTACCGCCGCGCCGACGAGGTCGGGGTCTTCAACGGGTTACGGCAACGTGACCCCTTGGCCCTGGCCGAGGCCTACCACCGCACGGTGCCCGCCGCCTACGCCTGCGCGCACCGGCTCCTGGGATCGTCGGACGACGTGGAAGGGCTGCTGCGAACCGTCTACGCCGAGCTGTGGGCGTCGCCGCCTGACGGCGCCGGTCTGGAGGGCTGGGTCCGTGCCCGCTGCTTCGACCTGGCCGCGGACGACCTGCGCAGCCGTGGCGTCGGGCCGACCTCGCCGTCGGCGGCGAGCTTGCTGCCCGACCTCCCGACGCCTGCCGACGGCTATCTCGACGCCGCGGAGCGCGGTCTGGCCGAGCTCGACTCCGAGCAGCGCGACGCGGTGCTGCGCGCCCACGACCAGGGAGTGCCAAGCGCCCAGCAGCCGGCGGAGGATGCCGCCGCGGCGTTGCGCTCGGGCCTGATCGCGCTGGCCGGTCAACCACCCGAGCGCGCCACCGGCGACGGCTGTGAGGACCTGCCCGACCTCGCCGACTGGGTGCTGGGGCTGCTGGCACCCGACCGTGCGGCGCAGGTCGAAGCCGCCGTCGCCGCCTCGCCGGGATGCGGGGCCATCGCCCAGGTGCTTCGCGCCGGCCGGCGGCGCATCGAGGGCTTGCCCATCACCCCGGACATGAGCCTGCGTGTCGTGGCCGTGGTACTTACCGACGACGCTGGCGGCGGCCCCGGGCGCCCAACGAACGAGATCGACCACCTGCTGGCTCACGTCGCGGCCACGGCCTCGGCGCCCGAGGGTGACGAGAACCCCCTGCCATCCGCGCTGGACCAGCCCGCCAGCGAGGAGCTGGCGGCGGCGGCCGCGCCGGACACGGGCAGCGCGGTCAAGCCCGCATCAGGACCGGTTGCGACGTCTGACGCCGCGCCACCGGAGGTCCCGGTGGACAGGGCTACCTCGACCACGGCGACCCAAGGCCCGGCAGGGTCCAAGCCGCTGCCGGCATCGCTGCGCCAGGAACTCGATGGTGCCGCTGGTGACAACCAGGCCATGGCCGGCACGCCAAACCAGCCGGACCGCGATGACAACGGCGGCGGCCGCGCGCCGGGCGGCGGTAGGACGTCGGCGTCGGGCGAGACCGCGGCGTCGGGCGAGACGGCGGCGTCGGGCGGGTCGGTGAAGGCGGGCGGGTCCGCCAGACCGGCCAGGACGGCCGCAGGTTCCGTCGCGGCGGGCGACCGGGCCAAGAGCACGGCGACCGGCGACGAGCCGGCGGGTGGCGGGCGGCGGATCGCGGTCATCGTGCTGGCGGTGCTGTTTCTCGTCGCCGGCGTGGCGTTGGGCCTGTACATCGGCCTCGAAGGCGGCCTCTAGCCGAAGCGTTGCCTTCGTATCCGCAGGTAGCTGTTCAGGTCCTGCGCGGCTTGGCTGCTGACGCACTCCGTTCTGACGCGCACCTTCGGATGCGCAGGTGCGGCTTCAGCGCTGCGGTTAGCCCGGATGCCCCAGGCGCCGCGACACCTCGCTGCTCAGCAGGCGCACCTTTGGGCCGAGCGCGGCGGGATCCGGCAACCGCGGGGACGGCGCGACGATGCCGAGGCTGGCGATCGGCCGGCCCGTCCGGTCCATGATCGGAGCGGCGACACCGGCGGCTCCGCGTTCCAGCTCATCAGACGACACCGCGTACCCCCGCGCCTTGCTGGCGGCCAGCTCCGCAGCCAGCGGAGGATGGCGAGCCACCAGCGGACCACGGTCGCCGGGCTCGAGATACGCCAGCAATGCTCGGCCATGCGCCCCGACGGCGAGCGGATGGCGGAAGCCGACGTGGTACCCGACCCGAACCAGGAGTCCCGCGGGTTCCACACGGTCGACGACCACCACGTCGCTGCGGTCGCGCACCGCCAGGCAGACCGCCTCGCGTACCTGTTCCATCAGCGAGCGCATCGCGGGAAGGGCGAGGCGGCGAACCTCAAGGTTGCGGCTGGCGCGCGCTCCGAGCTCGACCAGCGCCACCCCCAGCGCGTAGCGGCGCGTCTCCGGGTCACGCACCGCGAAGCCTTGCTGGCCGAGCGTCTCCAGCAGGCGGTAGAGCACCGCCCTGTCCAATCCGGTCGAGGCTGACAGTTGGGCAACCGTCGCGCCGTCCCCGCTGCTGCCAAGGCACTGCAAGACCGCCAGCCCTCGCGACAGCGTCCGTGAGCCGCTGCTGATCGCGGGGACGGATGACGGGACGGCTGGCATCCGCACTCCTTCTCATCCCGCCGTGTCGCCTCAACCGACCCGGTGCACCCGTGCCCCCCAGCGGTGAACGCTGCGGCTGGCCACAGTCTGAGACCGAGCCCCGACCGGGGTCAAGCGATACCGCGTTTCTCGGCCTGGCTCCCCCGGCTGGCGGGTCATGCCGCTGGTAGTCTTCGCCGCCCTGGCGACAACAGGAGCACACGTGACACCGCAGCACCTGCTCACCCCTCCCGAGCACCTGCTCACTCCTCGGGTGGAGGAAGAAACGCCGCTGGAGCGCATGGTCGAAGCCAGTGTCTTCCGCAAGCTGTACGACAACCGGATCCTGTACCTGCGGGGCGCCATCGAGGACACCGTCGCTGACACCCTGGTCGCCCAGATGATGTCGTTGGACGCCGACAACGACAAGGACGTCACGCTCTACATCAACTCCCCCGGCGGCATCGTCTCGGGCATGTTCGCCATCTACGACGTGATGCACCTGATGAACAGCAAGGTCAACACCGTGTGCGTGGGGATGGCCGCGTCAGCGGCGGCGTTCCTACTGGCCACCGCCAGCGGCACGCGGGCTGCCACTCCCAACGCCCGAATCATGTTCCACCAGCCCCTGGGTGGGGCGCGCGGCCAGGCGGTCGACATCCAGATTCAGGCGCAGCAGATCGTGTTCCTGCGGGAACGCCTCAACGAGATCCTCGCTGAGCGCACCAACCAGCCGCTGGAGCGGATCCAAAAGGACACCGACCGCG
This sequence comes from Actinomycetota bacterium, assembly GCA_030858885.1. The sequence continues at coordinate 4,072 of JALZLC010000018.1, read as the reverse complement.
ACTTCTGGCTCTCGGCCGAGGAGGCCGTCGCCTACGGCGCGATCGACGAGGTCCGCGCGCGCGGCGGAGTCTGAACCTCCCCGCCCAGCCACAGCCTTGCCGAGCCGGTAGCCGGGTCGACCGCGACGACGCGGTGGTTGCCCGTGTCCACGACGAGGATGCGCCCACCGGTCCACGCCACGGCTTCGGGCTCGCGGAAGGCCGCGGCGCAACGAAGGTCGGGCGGCAGCGACGGTCGGTGCTCCAGGCTGGCCAGCGGCGCGTCGAACGGCATGCCATCACCCAACAGCGTGCGCACTCGGCTGGTGGCCTGATCCAGCGATTTGATCTTGTGGTTGAGGGTGTCGGCGACGAGCAGCGTGCTCCTCGGACCAGGGGCGATGCCAACCGGATGTTGGAAGCGGGCCTGGTCGCCGATGCCGTCGACGTCACCGAAGGCGAACAGATCACCGCCGGCAACGGTGCTCACCCGTCCACCGGACACCCGCCGGACCGCCGAGATCTCACTGTCGGCGACGTACAGCGCGGCGTCGTCGCCCCAGGCAAGCCCCGAGGGCTGGGCGAAAGCCGCGGTGACCAGATCCCCGTCGACCCGCGCCTCGCGACCGCTGCCCGCGTAGACCGCGGCGATGCCGTCGGCGACGCCCCACAGCTGATGGCTGCCGGCCATCGCGACCAGCAGATCGCCGGCGCCGGTGACCGCAACATCCCACGGCGAGCGCAGCGCCACGGCCGTCGCCGAGCCGGCACCGTCTGCGGACCGGCCACGCTGACCGGTCCCCGCCACGGTGCGGACCTCGTCGGTGTCCAGATCCACCGCACGCACCGCGTGGTTCCCGGTGTCGGCCACGTACAGCGTCCGCCCGTGCACCGCCAGCCCGTGTGGGGAGTGCAGCCGTGCCTCCTGCGCGCCGTCGCGCAGACCCGGCGTCCCGGCGCCGAAGCGGCGCAGCTCGCGGCCGTCGGGAGCGCACGCCACGACTTGATGGTGTCCCGTATCGGCGACATAGACCGCCTCGGCACCGACGGCGATCCCGCCGGGGAACGCCAGCGTGCCGGGCGGGCCGGCCTCGGGTCGCAGGGGTAGAGGCGAGCCGCTCAGCAGCGCGCGCTGCTGCTCGAGCACGCCGCTCAGCGCCAGCAGCAGGGGCGCCGCGTCAGGCTCGCCGCTGGCTGCCCCGACGATCCGCCCGTCGGCCCCCACGATCACCAGGGTCGGCCAGGCACGCACCGCGTAGGCGTCCCACAGCCGCTGGCCGGCGTCGACGACCACTGGGTGCGTGATGCCGTGGCGGCGAACCGCCTCGGCGACCAGGCCGGGGTCACGCTCGGACGGAAACTTCGGCGAGTGGACGCCGACGACCACGAACGCCTCGTCGGCCAGCTCCCGCTCGACCGCTGCCAGCACGGGCAGCGTGTGAAGACAGTTGATTCAGGCGTAGGTCCAAAAGTCCAGCAGCACGACCTTGCCGCGCAGGTCGTCGGGCGACAGCGGACGCTCGACGTTGAACCAGACGGCATCGGTCGGTAGCGCGGGCGCGTGGATGCTTGGCATCGCGCCACGTTACTCACCCGAGCGCGACTCGCCCGAAGGTGGGCGACCCGTTGCAGCCAGCACGTGATCACGTCGGTACTCGTCGACCGACGGCCCGCCGAGCCGCTCCAGACGCCAGGTCACATAGGCGTAGGTGACCAGCAGCAGCGCGGCGAACGCCGGCCATCCCGTGGCGATGCGGGCCACGGTCAGCCAGCCGACCTCCTGGCGCTGCACCAGAACCCACTGCACCGCGGCCTTGCCCAGGTACAGCGTCGCCCACGCCCAGGTGATCTCGGAGTAGGCGGGGCGCACACGGGGATGCCAGTACCACTGCAGCGGCCAGCGGTAGATCGCGGCACTGGTCAGCGCGATCACCGGCCGGCGAACCAGGATGCTGACCACGGAAACGACGCCGAGGACCGCATTGCTCACGATGCCGGGCAGGAAGTAGGCGCTGGCCTCGCCCGCCACCAGCGCGAAGCCCACGGCGATCAGCGTGCCGCCCAGCCCCGACAGCGCGTAGAGCAGCCGCTGCCGGCGCAGGAGGCGCGCCGCCACCAGGACCAGGCTGAAGCCAATCGCCACGGCCGCGCCAGTACCCAGCCCACCCACGGCATTGGCCAGGACGAACACCACCGGCGGCGCCACGGTGTCGACCAGGACCGACCGGTTGGCCAGTAGGTCGCGGGCGCCGTAGGCCGTTGTCGGCGTCGAGGATGCCGAGGTCCTGGTCATCGGCGCTGGCACCAGGGGCAGTAGGTGGTGCCGCGGCCGCCGAGGACGACCTTGCGCAGGTTGGTGCCGCAGCGCCGGCAGGCGCGCCCCGCCTGGCCATAGGCCACCAAGAAATCGGCGTTGCGACCGGACTCGCCGTTGACCATCCGGTAGTCGCGGAAGGTAGTCCCTTCGCGCTGGATCGCCTCGCTGAGCACCTCACGGATGGCGGTCCACAGGGCCAGGGAGCGCTCGCGGCCGACCCGCCGGGCATGCGGATTGATCCGAGCGCGCCACAGGGCCTCGTCGGCGTAGATGTTGCCGACCCCGGCGACCGGGCGCTGGGTCAGCAGCCACGGCTTGACCGCCATCCGGCTGCGCCCCAGCGCCGCATGGAAGCGCACCGGGTCGAAGTCGTCAGACAGCGGCTCTGGGCCGAGCGCGGCGAGGGTGACCAAGCCGCGGTAGTCGCCGGCGGGCACTACCGCCAGCGTGCCGAAGCGGCGGACGTCACGAAAGTCCAGCACGCTGGCGCCGAGGTTCCTCGCCTCGACAGCCGAGTTGCTGGCAGCCGAGGAGCCGTCGAGGGTGAAGGTGGCCCGCACGTAGGCGTCGGGCTGCCAGCCGTCGGCTTCTCCACGGAAGCGGAACGACCCCGTCATGCCCAGGTGAGCGACCAGCTCCAGCCCGCCGTCGAGCTCGCCTAGCAGGTACTTGCCGCGGCGGCGCAGGCCGAGCACGCGGCGGCCCGCCGCCCGCTCGAGGGCACGAAAGCGGAGCTGGGGTTGAGCGGACACCGCCGAGATCCGCCGTCCCTGGAGGCGCGGCGCGAGCTGGCGGCGGACGCTTTCAACTTCAGGAAGCTCTGGCACGGCTCGCCATTGTCGCGTCTCTGCCGGTCGCGGCGCACGGAGCTTGGCGTACGCGCCGTCAGCGGGGCGACGCTGCTGGCGCCACCCTCCCAGCAGCCGCGCACGCTACGGCTCCTCACGGGGAGTGGTGAAGTTCTCGCGACCCGCTGCCGATAGGAACAGCACGCACAGACCGCGGGCTCGATGAGGAATGACATGCAGGTGATGCAGGGTGACCCCTTGACCAGGCCACGGGCCAAGGCAGTGCTGAGGCTGCCGCTAAACGTGGGGGCTGCGGCGTTGTTCCTGCACGAGCAGGCGGCGCTGCTGGCGAATGGTCTCGGAGGAGACAGCAGCACGGTACGCGACACGCTGGCGGCCCATGCGAACTCCCACGAGCGCTGGCTGACCCTGGTGACCGAGACCCGCAACAGCCTCGGTGACGACGCCGCGCAACGCGTCGCCGCGCTGTACACCCTGCATGGGCGCGTGGCTGAATCCTTGGCCCGCCGGTCCAGCGATCTGCTGGACGATGCGACCGCCTTGGCCGTCCGGCAGCTGCTCACCGAATGGCTCGACCGTCTCACCGACGCCACCCTCGCCACGCTGCGGCAGGAGGATGTGCCCGGGTAGAGTTCGGGCCTCGACGAGCCACGGCATCGTGCCCCCCGTGGCAAACGGAAGGCCTCCACCATGACCGGCGCGTTCCGCGTTCCTGCCCCCACCAACGAGCCGGTCCGCAGCTACGGCCCCGGCAGTCCCGAGCGCGCAGCCTTGACCGATCGCCTTGCCGTGATGGCCAAGGAACGCCTCGAAGCCCCGATGGTGATCGGCGGCCGCCCAGTGGCCGGGGCGTCGACGTTCACGGTCACCGCACCCCACCGCCACTCCCACGTGCTGGCCGACGTGCAGGCTGCGGGGCCCGAGCACGTGTCCGCGGCGATCGAGGCGGCGCTGGAGGCGCGCGCCG
>JALZLC010000003.1 GCA_030858885.1 Actinomycetota bacterium | reverse complement strand
CCGCCCGCAGCACCATGACGGTGTACAGCAGCCCGAACTCCAGCAGCAGGACGTACCAGCCCTGGTCGAGGTTGGAGCCGGCGAAGCGCGACGCGCGGCCGGTGCTCGCCGGGCGCTGCGCGAGCCGGTAGCAGGCGAAGCCGATCACCGCCACCAGTACCAGCACGGTGAACAGGTCCTGGGCGAATCCCAGCAGGTTGCTGCGCCCGATCAGCGGGATGTGAAAGTCGGGGTCGACGACCTCGCCGAGCGCCTCCAGCGACTGGCTCTGCAGGATCAGAAAGCCCCAGAAGATCAGAAAATGAAAGATGCCGGGGCCGGTCCACTGCAGCAGCTTCTCCTGGCCGGCAACCTGGCGTAGCTGGTAGCGCAGCTTCTCACCTACCGGCCCCGATCGTTCCGGCATGGGGCGGGCCAAGCGGACCAGGCGAACGAGGAAGCGGATCCGTCGAGCGGCCAAGACGGTGCCGACCGCGATGATGAGCAGGCTGCCGACGATGCGGACGGCGTCGGTCGTCTCCACCAGTGCTCCACCCATCGAAAAAATGGCCAGGAGGCCGGCCAGGCACCAACGGCCTGGCCGTGAGCATGCCGCACGATGGTAATGGCGCCGGAGCACGGTGGGCGAGCAGCGCGCCGCGCGGGTTAGCGAGGACCGGCGGCACCCGCACCGCGGACGGCCTCGGCTACCAGCAGGCGCACCCACGGTGCCGCATCATCGAGGTCGGCGGTGCGCGCGTCGGCGTACAGCTCGAACAGGTACGTCCCTGCGGCGGCTGACGACGAGGCGGTCACCAGCACGGCACAGCTGCCAAGCTCCTCGAGCAGCGCGACCTCCAGGCGGTCTTCCTCCCGATCGTCGGCGTGCAGCACCTTGACCGTGCCCGACCTGACCACGTCAGCAGTCCTGGGATAGTCCGACAGCCGATACTGGGGAGGCTGGGTGATCCAGCGCTGATCCGGCATGCCGAGCACGGTGGCGCGCTCGGTGTCCATCGTTCGCCAGGTGCGGATCTCGTCGCGGTCGGGGCGTACCAGCGACACCGCCCAACCCGTCGCGTCCAGGGCGTCGGCCAGGCGCATCGCCATCGCCACCAGGCGGTCGTCGGGTGCGGCCACACCCAGGGTGTCGTCCAGCAGAGCCAGCACGTCGGCCAGGACCCCGTTGCCGCCCACCGTGCGCGAGCGGCGCAACCGCCGCCGCTCGCGTCCATCCAGTGACAGGGCGGGCGGCGAGTGCAGCCCGGCCTCGCCGGCGACGCAGACGTTGCCCGGCCCCGCCCGCTTGGCGCTGAACTGCGCCGTGTCGGCCAGATGGAACAGCTCCTGCATGCGTGTCAGCCCGGCGCTGGAGGCGATACCGCAGGACAGCGAGACGCGCGGGCCTTCCATCTTCAGCAATGTGCTGTTGGCGCGCTCGGCCAGGTCGCACGCCACCTCGACGTCGTCGCCCTCCAGCAGCACGCAGAACTCGTCACCACCGATGCGCCCTGCCAGTGCGCTGGGCGCAGGGGGGACCGCGGAGCGGTCGGAGGGGGAGGGTGTCGGCAGTCCAGCGGTGGCGGCTTGCAGGGCGCGGGCGACACGGACGATCGCCTGGTCGCCGGTGGTGTGCCCGAGCCGGTCGTTGATGCCCTTGAGGCCGTCGACGTCGCAGACCAGCAGCACCAACGGGTGCGCCGCGGCGCCGTCGATCATCAAGCGCTCCAACCGCTCGTTGAAGGCACGACGGTTGGCCAGCCCCGTCAGGGGATCGGTGTAGGCCAGAGCTGCCATCCGTTCGCGCCACGTGGCGCTGGCGATCCCTGCCGCGATGTGCGCGGCGATCGCGAGCATGAACTCCCCGTGGTCGCGGTCGAAGGGCGGCGAGCTCGCGGCGGTGGTGGCCCACAGCTCTCCCCACGTCGCGCGCTCGACGATGATGGGCACGGCGATGGCGGATGACTTGCCCACCGAACGAAGCCGCTCGACCACCTTGGCATCGCCGCCGTCCACCGTGGCGAAGTGGATCTTGGTCTGGACCTGTCCGCCTGCACCGACGAGCCACCACTGCTGGCTGGGAATGACCTCGTCGCGAGGGCGGCGTTGCGCCGCAGGACCCAGGTCACCGACGTTGACCATCGTGTGCAGCACGCCACGCTGCGGTTCCCAGCGGCTGATGGAGACCGAGGCCGCGCCCAACGCCGCCCGTGCGGCTTCCGCCGCGACTTCGATGACCTCGTCGACAGGGCGATGGTCGCTCAGCAGCGTGGC
>JALZLC010000374.1 GCA_030858885.1 Actinomycetota bacterium | reverse complement strand
ACAGGAACATCATCGCGGCGAGCCCGTCGACCCGGATGCCCGCCTCGAAGCCGTACTCGCCACCGAACGGCGTCAGCTGCACGGACCGCTCGTTGACGAAGGCCGACACGCCGGCCGGGATCTCGATCGTCTCCTCCTCGGGCTCAGCGGCAGCGGCCAGCAACCCCCCGCCGGCGCCGAGCGCGGCGACCTCGGTGCCGCCGCGGGCCTCCTCCTCGGCGTGGGGCACCTGCGCGACGGCAGCGACATTGGCCGAGAACACCTGCACGGCGACACCAACCGACAGCAGGAACGCCAGACCGATGGCGGCGATGCCGACCTCAGCACCGCCCTTCGGGAGGCGCTTGCCGAAGAAGATGATGAGCGCCGCCGAGACGGCGGGTAAGGCGGGGATGAGCCAGGCGTGATCGGACACCGGGTTGGGCTCCTAGTACTTCATCAGGTCGGCTTCGTCGATGTTCACCGACGACCGGTTGCGGTACAGCAGCAGCACCAGCGCCAGCCCGACACCGACCTCGGCGGCGCCGACGGCCAGCACGAACAGGGCGAACACCTGGCCCGTGAGAAGGACGTCGCCCTGGGTCTTGGCGATCTCGCCGAAGGTGACCAGGTTGATGGTGACGCTGGCCAGCATGATCTCGACGCTCATCAGCACCAGGACGGCGTTACGGCGAGACAGCACGCCGTACACCCCGACGCAGAACAGCAGGGCGGCGAAGATCAGCGGGTAGACGGCGGCCATCTAGGACCGCACCTGCTGCTCGCGTTCCGCGAAGACGCCGGGCTCGGCAGTCGTGGGGTCCGGGCGGTGGGGGCGCAGCCGGCTGTCGGCGTCGGCGTCGACCTCGGTGGGAGGCTCGGGGCCCTCGCCCTCCTCGCGGCGAGCCATCACGATCGCTCCGATCAGCGCCACGGTCAGCAGGAACCCGAGTGACATGAAAGGAAAGGCCCACTGCACGTACAGGACCTCGCCGATGGCGGCGGCGGTGACCGGGACCAGGGTCAGGCGCACGTCACCGAAGGCTTGGAAAATCACCACGCACAGGAACCCGAACAGCGCCAGGCTGACGCCCAGGGCGAGCACGCCCTGTTCGTTGTGCTGGGCCATCGGACCGATCGGGGCACGGGTCAGCATCAGGCCGAACAGGATCAGCACGACCACGGCGCCGACGTAGACGAGCACCTGAGACCAGGCGAGGAACTCGGCGCCGAGCATCAGGAATGCCCCGGCCACGGACAGCAGCGTGACGACCAGGTACAGCGCGGCATGGACCACGTTGCGCGAGACCACCACCAGGATCGCGGTGGCGCCGCCGAGCGCGGCGACCAGCAGCATGAAGACGTCGGGCACGCTGATCCCGGTCACTGCCCCGCCCTCCCTGCCTGATCCCCGCCCTCCGGCGGGCTCTGCGAGCCCGCCCTCTCCCCCCTGATCCTTGCCTTCTCGGCGCGGACGTAGGCGGCCTTGGCCTTGGCCCGCGCGACCCGCTCGCTCTTGCCTTCGGCGACCAGCTGGTCGAAGACCGCCTGGTCGATCTGGGCCTCCACATGGATGTCTTCTTCAGCCGCCGCGCTCGCCTCTGGCGCCTGCGCCGCCTCGGCCTTCTGGGCCGCCTCGACCGCGGGAGCGGCTGCTGCGGCGGCCTCCTCGGCGGCCTTGCGGGCGGCCTGCAGCCCGTCGGTGATCTCCTTGGGCGCGTCGGCGCCCTCCTCCAGCTCCGGCGGCGGCGGAACGGTGTTCATCCATACCCGCAGCTGTTCCTTCTCGTGGGTCAGCTCGCGGACGGAGTAGGTGGAGTACTCGAACTCCGGCGACCAGAACAACGCGTCGAAGGGGCACACCTCGACGCAGATCCCGCAGTACATGCACAGCGCGAAGTCGATGGCGAAGCGGTCGAGGAGGTTGCGCGTCCGCGCGCGGGCTCCCTCGTCCTTGGGCGGCACGACCTCCTTGTGGCTGTCGATGTAGATACACCAGTCCGGGCACTCACGCGCGCACAGCATGCAAACCGTGCAGTTCTCCTCCATCAGCGCGATCACCCCGCGCGTCCGCGGCGGCAGGTCCGGCTTGACGTGGGGGTACTGCACGGTGGTGGCCGGCGTGAGCATGGTCTTCAGCGTCACGCCGAGGCCCTTGAGCAGCCCGATCTTGGGAACGGTCGGCTTGGGCAGGGTTGGCATCAGGCAAAGACCTTGAAGATGGCGACGACGATGATCTGCAGCAGCGCCAGTGGGATGAGCAGCAGCCACGACATCCGTTGCAGCTGATCCTCGCGGAGGCGGGGGAACGTCGCGCGGAACCACACCATGATGAACACCAGCGCGAAGATTTTGCCAAGGGTGACCCCGAAGCCGATCAGCGCAGCGATCACCGACCCGTCGATAGGCCCGATGGCGATGGCCGGCGGCGGCACCCCGGGCAGGATGTACCAGCCGCCGAGGAACAGCACCACCGCCAGCGCCGACAGGATCACCATGCCGGCGTACTCGGCGAGCATGAAGAAGGCGTAGCGCAGGCCCGTGTACTCGGTCATGTGCCCGAAGATGATCTCGGAGTCGGCGATCGGCATGTCGAACGGCGGCCGGTTCAGCTCGGCCAGGGCGGCGGTGAAGAACAGCAGTAGCCCGAGCCCCTGCGGCAGGAAGTACCACATCGGAATGATGTCGAACAGCCGGAAGGAGGCCTGCGCCTCCACGATGCCGGTCAACGACAAGGTCCCTGCCTGCAGCACCACCGCGGCGGCGGCCAGCACCAACGGCAGCTCGTAGCTGATCAGCTGCGCCGCGGCGCGGATTCCCCCCATCAGCGAGTACTTGTTGGCGCTGGACCAGGCGGCCATCAGCACGCCGATGACGCTGACCGAGGACACCGCCAGCGCGAAGAACACCCCGACGTCGAGGTCCTCGGCGAACAACCTCGGCCCGAGCGGGATGACCGCCAGGATCACGATGGCCGGGACGATCGCGACTGCCGGTGCCAGCGAGAACACCCACTTGTCCGCCGCCGTGGGGATGATGTCCTCTTTCTGGATGAACTTGATCCCGTCGGCGGGCAGCTGGCCGACACCGTGGAAGTTGCCGGCCTCCATCGGCCCCAGGCGGTCCTGCATGTGGGCCAGGCCCTTGTGCTCGATGTAGCCGGCGACCAGGGGAACGGTCAGGAAGAACACCAGCAGCAGCGCCAGCTTGAGGGCGATGGCCAGCCACATCGGGCCGACGTTCAGGATCGAGACATCCACGGATTCGGGTCCTTACCGGTCCACGTCGCCGACGACGAAGAAGACGCTGCCGAGGATGGCGATCATGTCAGACAGCAGCGCTCCCTCCAGCAGGTAGGGCAGCATCGAGATGTTGGAGAACGACGGCGTGCGCATCTTCAGCCGCCACGGGTTCTTCTTGCCGTCGCTGACCAGGTAGTAGCCGCACTGGCCGAGCGGGTTCTCGGTGCGGATGTACACCGACCCCTCCGGCGCCTTGACGATCTTCGGCAGCTTGATGTTGACCGGACCGGCCGGAATCCCGTCGAGGACCTGGTCGATGATGTCGCAGGACTGGTCGATGCGGTCGAGCAGCACTTGGAAGCGGTCGTAGCTGTCGCCGTTGTCGCCGGTCGGCACGGTGAAGTTCAGCCGGTCGTAGATCGCGTACGGCTCGGACTTGCGGGAGTCCTCCGCCACGCCACTGGCCTGCAGCGTCGGGCCGGACACCCCGTGCTCGACCGCCACGGTGCCTGGCAGCCGGCCAACCCCACGGGTGCGCGCGGCGAAGATCTCGTTGCCTTGCAGCAGGTCGCGGTACTCGTTGGTGCGGACCCGGATGGTGGCAGCCATCTTGCGGCTGGCGTCCAGGAAGCCAAGGGGCAGGTCCTCTTTGAGCCCGCCGACGCGGTTGTAGGTGAAGTGCAGCCGCCCGCCGGTCGCCGACTCCATCAGGTGCTGGATGTCCTCGCGCTCACGGAAGGCGAAGAACACCGGCGTGATCGCGCCGAGCTCCAGCGCGAACGACCCGACGAACATCAGGTGGTTGAGGATCCGGTTCCACTCGGCCATGAGCACGCGGATCCACAGCGCGCGCTCTGGAACCTCCATCTCCATCATCGTCTCGACGGCCATGGCGACGCCCAGCTCGTTGTTGAACGCCGACAGCCAGTCGTGACGGTTGACCAGGGCGAGAATCTGGCGGTAGTCGCGCGCCTCGGCGAGCTTCTCGAAGCCGCG
>JALZLC010000369.1 GCA_030858885.1 Actinomycetota bacterium | reverse complement strand
CGAGATGCTGCGCCCCTGATCGTGTCGGCTCGTTCTGGCGCCGAGGCTAGTAGCGGCAGGCGCCGGTGGAGTCCGGCTCGTTGCGGGCGATGGCATCGGCGACGTCGCCGCGTACCTGTGCCGCCGTGAGGGCGTAGCCTGTCCCCGGCTCGGCGGCTGCCGCGGCGAAGACCACGCCGCCGACCCGGCCGTCACGGGTCACGAACGGCCCGCCGGAGTCCCCACGCTCTACGGCGGCACGCAGCGTCAGCACGTCGCGGTCCACCAGACCGCGCCCGTAGATGTCACGGCCTGTGGCCCGTCCGCTACCGCGAACGGCGGCGGGTTCGGCCACCAGTTCTCGACGACCGCCGGGGTAGCCAAGAGTCGCGCCCTCGGTGCCGCGCCCGGGAGGCTCACTGACCCAGTCGATGGCCGGCGCGTCGAGGCCCGCCACGGCCAGGACGGCTAGATCGATGTCGCTGTCGACGTGGACTGCCGTCGCCGGTAGCTCGCCGCCACGGCTGCGGACTCGCAGCTGGTCACTGCCCGCCACCACGTGTGCGTTGGTCACGACGTACCCCGTCTGGGTCACGAAGCCGCTCCCCGAGGACACACCCCCGCAACCCAGACCCACGACCTGCACCGCGCTGGAGGCACCGGCCGCCTGGGCCGCTGCCACCGCGGCTCGGCTGGGTTGGTTCACCGGTGGAGCGGTCGACCCATCGAGCCCACTGAAGACCTGGGGGAATCCCTGCTGGTCGAGGTAGCCGCCGACTCGGCCGATCAGGTCCGGCGGCGGCGGCAACGTCCGAGTGACCGCTGTGACGATCTGAGAGCCGCGGACCAATCCGGCGACGCCGCGCGTTGGTCCCTGGGCCAGCACCGACCCGAGCAGCCACACCGTCAACAGCAGCCCAGTCATCCCGACCGCGATGCCGGCCGTGCGGTCGAGGGCCGCGGCACCGGCGCCGTACACCACCGAGCGCAGTCGCAGGCCGATGGCCATGCCCGCCCCCTGACCCACCACCACGGCAAGCAGCAACAACCCGAGCGTGAGCAGTGACAAGGTTGGCCCGGGCTGGGTGACGAAGCTGCTGGCCAGCCGAGGCGCGAGGCCCGCGCCGGCGAACAACCCCACGACCGCCCCACCGAAGGCCGCGACCTGCGACAGCGCGCCCCGACGGAATCCCCGCGAGGCGGCCAGCACGAGCGCCAACAACAGCGCCAGATCGACGACGTTCACGCCTCGATGGTAGAGACAGCACCGCTGGCAAGGGGTGGCCGGCCGGTCGAGGCCGCTCGAATCGACCCTTCGGTGTAGCGTCGCGGCGATGTTCGGAATCGACGATGTTCGCGCAGCCGCCGCCCGCCTTGAGGGCGTCGCCAACCGCACGCCCGTGCTCACCTCGCGCACCCTGGACCGCCTGGTCGGGGCCAGCGTCTACCTCAAAGCCGAGTGCTATCAGCGTGGCGGCGCGTTCAAGTTTCGCGGGGCCTTCAACAAGCTGAGCAGCCTCGACGCCGCGGAGTTGCGGCGTGGGGTGGTCACCTATTCGTCGGGCAACCACGCCCAGGCGGTCGCCATCGCCGCCCAGCTGGTGGGGACGACCGCCACCATCATCATGCCGACCGACAGCCCGCCCGCGAAGCTGTCGGCGACCCGTGGCTACGGTGCCGAGGTCATCTGCTACGACCGCTACACCGAGAAGCGCGAGGAGATCGGCGAGGCACTGGCGGCCGAACGCGGCGCCACCTTGGTGCCTCCGTACGAAGACCCGTTGGTCATGGCCGGGCAGGGCACCGTCGCCACCGAGCTGATCGACGAGGTGGGCGACCTGGATGTCCTGCTGGTGTGCGTCGGCGGCGGGGGGCTGATCGCCGGATGTGCCACTGCCGCCAAGGCGATGGTGCCAGGCATCGAGGTGTACGGGGTGGAACCAGCGGTCGGTGACGACACCCGCCAGTCGCTGGCCGCCGGCCGGCGTGTCGAGATCCCGGTCCCGCGCACCATCGCCGACGGCCAGATGGCCCCGACGCCCGGCCGCCTGACCTTCCAAGTCAACCGCCGGCTGCTGGACGGGGTGCTGGTCGCCACCGACGACCAGATCCTGGCGGCGATGGCGTTCCTGTTCGACCGTATGAAGGTCGTGGCCGAGCCCAGCGGCGCCTGCGCCCTCGCGGCGCTGCTCGCCGGCGCCGCCGATGTGGAGGGCCTGCGCGTCGGTGTGACGATCTCCGGCGGCAACGTCGGCCTCGCCCGCTTCTGCCAGCTGATGGCCGACCGAACAGCCTGAAGGCTCAGATCAGGGTACGGATTTCCCCGTCCGAAGCGTGCAGCACCGCGCGCGCCGCCTCGTGCAAGGCCGCGTGATGGTGGCGAAAGACCTCGATGGCGTCGTCGGCGTCGTCGGTCTCCGGATGCGACTCGACCGGGTCCTCGCGGTCGTCCAACGCCTGCAGGGCGGCGTCCCAGTCTGTGGTGGCGGCCGCGCGCCGTAAGGCCATGTTGGGCGCCTGCAGCAGAGCGCGCTCCAGGTCCTGGATGACGGTGAGCACGACATCGGTGGTGGTGCGCACCCCGGGGGTGGTCAGCAGGTGCAGCGCCTGCAACTTGCGCATCGCCATGGCCATCACCAGCTGCGGGTCGCCCAGCTCGTTGACGGCGGAGTCCACCGCCCTCAGGTCGATGCTGACCGACACTGGCACGGCGAACCAACGGCGGAGCAGGTCGAACAGCACCTCTGCGGAGGTGCGCGCAGCAAGCAGCTCGGCCGGCTTGGGAATCTCCTCCATCGGCGCGAGGCTATACCGTGATCATGTGACGGCCGCCCCCCAGCTGACAACCGCCGCAACGCCGGCTGTGGACCGACGTAGCGCTCGCTGCGGATTGACGCAACGCACGCTGCGGATTGACGCAACGCACGCTGCGGATTGATATAGCGACATGGACGACGCCACCGCGCTGCTGGTCACCGTCACCGGGCGAGACCGGCCAGGCGTGACGTCGGCGCTGTGTGCGGTGATCGCGGGGCAGGGCGCCCGCATCCTGGACATGGAGCAGGTGGTGATCCGCGACCGGCTCACGCTGGGCATCCTGCTGTCGCTCGGCGGTGAGGAACAGTCGGCTCGCGACGCGCTGCAGGCCACCGGGGCCGAACTCGGCGTGGCGGTGGACTTTGAACCGGTGGCGGCCAGACGGCCCCGTGCCGAGGTCCCCCGCCACTACGTCACGGTGCTCGGCCAACCGTTGCGCGCCGAGGCCATCGCCGCCATCACGCAACGGATCGCCGACTGCGGCGCCAACATCGACCGGATCGTGCGCCTCTCGCGCTACCCCATCACCAGCTACGAGCTGTTGGTGTCCGCCGGCGACCCCGCGCGGTTGCGGTCCGAGCTGTCGGTGGAGGCGGCCGCCCAGCGCGTCGACGTCGGAGTGCAGCGGGCCACGCTGTACCGCAGGGCCAAGCGGCTGATCGTGCTGGACGTCGACTCCACCCTGGTGCAAGGCGAAGTCATCGAGCTGCTGGCCGAGCAGGCAGGCTGCGGCGCACAGGTGGCGGCCATCACGGCGGAGGCGATGACGGGCGAGTTGGACTTTGGCTCGGCGCTGCGCCGCCGTGTCGCCCTGCTGGAAGGGTTGGAGGTCAGCGCCCTCGACCACGTCCGCGATCATCTCGTGCTCACCCCCGGGGCGATGACGCTGGTGCGAACGCTGCGGCGTCTTGGGTTCGTGCTGGCCATCGTCAGTGGTGGCTTCACCCAGATCACCGACGTCCTCAAGGCCAAGCTCAGCCTCGACTACGCCCGGGCCAACACCCTCGAGGTCGTGGACGGACGCCTGACCGGGCGGCTGGTGGGCCCGGTGGTGGACCGCGCCGGCAAGGCCAGGGCGCTCGAACACTTCGCCGCGCAGGCAGGCGTGCCCCTCTCACAGACGGTGGCCGTCGGCGACGGCGCCAACGATCTGGACATGCTCGCGCGAGCCGGTCTGAGCATCGCCTTCAACGCCAAACCAGTCGTGCGCCAGGCCGCCGACACGGCCGTCACCGTGCCCTACCTCGACGCGGTGCTGTTCCTGCTCGGCATCACCCGCGAGGAGATCGAGGCCGCCGACGCCGAAGACCC
>JALZLC010000323.1 GCA_030858885.1 Actinomycetota bacterium | reverse complement strand
GTGTTGCGCTTCATGGTCAGGCTTCGCGCGTCCTGCGGGTTCTTGGCGATGGCCAGGCAGACGCGCGCCACGCCGGGCGTGTAGGCCATGGACAGGTCGTCACGCGTGCGCAGCGGCACCTTGGGCTGGACCCGGATCTTGCCGCCGAGATGCAGCAGGAAGGTACGGTCGCTGACCTTGTGGACGCGGGCGTCGGTGACGGTGTCCACGGCGGCGGTGACGGCCTCGGCGTGGGCCTGGTCGGCGGTGTTGACGGTGAGGTCAACGACCAGGCCGTCACCGCGCGACTCGACGATGTCCACGGCCGTAACCCCGCCGCCGGCCTCGCCAACGGCTGTCGTGACGCGCCCGATGCCCCGTGGGTCGTTGCCGATCTGCACGCGCATGGTGATGGAGTAGGACGCACTCGGGATCGGCATACGGGGCATCCTGCCACCACTGGTTGACAGGAGCGAACAATGGACTTGGAACTGGCGGGGCAGGGCGTGCTGGTCACCGGCGCGTCAGGTGGCATCGGCTCGGCGACGGCGAGGGCCTTCGCGGCCGAAGGTGCGCGCGTGGGCGTGCACTACCACCGCAACCGGGAGGCGGCCGAGTCGCTGGCCGCCGAGATCGGCGGTGTGGCGCTGCAGGCCGACCTGCGGCAGGAGCCGGACGCCGACGCCCTCGTGCCGGCCGCCGCCGCAGCCCTCGGCCGGCTCGACGCCTGCGTCGCCAACGCGGGGGTGTGGCCGCAAGAGGATGTTGGCGTGGTCGATGTGGACCTGGGCCGGTGGGCGGCCACCATCGAGGCGAACCTGACGGCAACCTTCCTCACCGCACGAGCCTGGCTGCGTCACGTACGCCAGTCCGGCGGCGGGTCGCTGGTGATGGTCGCCTCCACGGCGGGGATCTTCGGTGAGGCCGGTCATGCCGACTACGCCGCAGCCAAGGCAGGCATCGCCTACGGCTTGCTGCGGTCGTTGAAGAACGAGGCCGTCCGGGTGGCGGCGACGGCGAGGGTCAACGCCGTGGCTCCTGGCTGGACGGTGTCGTCGATGACGGCGGACTCACTGGACACCGCGACCGTTGAACGGGTGACCGCCACCATGCCGCTGCGCAAGGTCGCCACCACCGACGACGTGGCCCGCGCCATCGTCTGGCTGTCCTCGCCCACGGCCGCCGGCCATGTCACGGGTGAGCTGGTGACCGTCGCCGGCGGTATGGAGGGCCGCCGGCTGTGGCCGTGAGTGCCGGCGTCGCGCTCGCCGGACGCGACGGCGCTACAGGTACAGGCCGGTCGGCCCGGCGTCGCGCTCGCCGGACGCGACGGCATGGATGTCGCGCTCGCGGACGATGAGCAGGACCTCGCCGCGTACGTCGACCTCGATGGCCGACTCGGGAAGGAACAGCACACGGTCGCCGGCCTCTGCGGTGCGCACCAGCGGCCCAACGTCGGCGACCTCGGCCCACACGCCTCGACGGTCAGCCGACTTGGCAGTGGCGGGCACCAGGATCCCTGCCTTGGTGCGGCGGTCACCCTCGTCGGCCGCCTTGCACAGGATCCGATCGGCCGTCACGCGGACGGCCAGCTTGTGGTCGTTGTCGATGTCGCCCATGGCCGTGCCGAGGATAGCCGCGCAGCCACGGGTACCCTGTGGACCGACACGGAGGTGAACGCTTGCGCAAGACGGTGCGGCTGTTCAGTGAGATCGGACCCGAGGAACGGCTCGGCCAGGCGATCGCGGCGTTGCCGCCCTCCGCGCGGCAGGCGTTGACCGCGGTCGCCGACCGCGAGGACCTTCCGCTGATCGCCGGAACCTGGGCGAGCGGGGACAGTGGCTGCCTGGTGGCCAACGTGGTGCGCGACCTGAGCCTGGACGATCGCGGCGCTGCCGCCGACGAGGATCTGACGCTGGACCTGCGGATCCTGCGGTTGCTGCCGGAGATGTCCAGCCGCGACCTCAACCGCTTGATCGTTGCCTGGGACGAAGCCGCTGACCAGGAGGGACGCAGCAGCGACGCCGCACTGCGCCGGCTACTGCGCGGCGGGCTGGCCCGGGCCGGCGAACGCAGCGGCGCCGGACCCCACCTGCCCGTGGAGCCCGGCGCCAGGGTGCGGGTCGCCGCTCCCGGCTAACCCTGTTCGGTCGGGGCGCTGCCGAGGGTCACGGTCAGCGTCTGCTCGTCGTCGCCGCGCACGAGGGTGATCTCGACGGAGTCGCCAGGCTCGTGGGCGCGGATGCGGCCGGCGAGGGTGGCCATGGACTCCACGGCATCGCCGTCGATGGCGGTGACGATGTCGCCGCGTTCCATCCCCGCCTCGTCGGCGGCGGAGCCCGGGACCACCGAGACGATCAGCGCGCCCTCTTGGGCCGCCAAGCCGTACAGCTCGGCGACGGCGGGGTCAACGTCTTGACCCTGGACGCCGAGTTGGGCGTGCTCGACGAAGCCCTGCTCGATGAGCTGCTCGGCGACGGGCAGCGCGGTGACGATGGGGATCGCGAAACCGATGCCGTTGTTGGCGCCGCTCGGCGACAGGATTGCGGTGTTGATGCCGATGATCTCGCCGCCGCCGTTGGCCAGCGCCCCGCCGGAGTTGCCGACGTTGATGGCGGCGTCGGTCTGGATCATGTCGACCAGCGGCGCCTGCTCGCCCGGAAGGCTGCGGTTCAGTGCGCTGACCACGCCGGCGGTCACCGTGCCTTCCAGGCCGAACGGCGAGCCGACGGCAATCGCGGCCTCACCGGTGCGTGGCGCGCGCTCGGCGAACGTCGGCACCGGCAGGTCGGTGTCGCTGTCGACCTTGACGACCGCCAGGTCGCTGGACGGATCGGTGCCGACCACCTCGGCGTCGAGCCGGGCGCCGTTCGGCAGCGTGACCTCGACCGCGGTCGCCCCCTCGATGACGTGGTTGTTCGTCAGGATGTGTCCATCGGCTCGGATGATCACCCCGGAGCCGCTGCCCTGACCCTGGGCGTTGACGACGTCGATGTTGACCACCGACGGCGAGACCGCCTCGGAGACGGCCACCACGTCGGTGACCTCCCCGGAGCCCGGGTCAGCGGCGATTGCTGGCGCGGCCTGCTCAGCGGTGGTGTCCACGGCCTGCTCCGCCGGGGTCGGTTGGGTCTGTCCAAGCTCGGTCAGCCAGCCGACCAGACCAGCGGTGACCGCCGCGGAGACGATCGCCGCAACCAGGGCCGCCACGACGACGGAACGCCAGCCGCCACGGGCCTTGTGCTGGGAGGTCGGGGCTGCGTAGGGGGCGGCGTACGGTGGGAAGCCCACGTCGCGCGTTGCGCCGGGCGCCTGCTGCACCGGCTCGAACGCCGGCCCGTCATCAGCCGGTCGTGCGGGTGCCCGGTAGTCGGTGCGGTCCATTCCTGCCTCCTGCTTGGTGTGTGGGCGTTGCGGCCACAGTAGGCAGCGCGCGTCAAGAGCCACCACATGGTGGGCAAACTTGCAGTAAAAGCCATGGATGGGCGACTACCTCCGTATCCGGAGGCAACGCTTCAAGCGCGGTACGACACCACAGGGAGCGTGGGAGATGAGTGAACACCCCGGCGATCTGCCGGTGCTGCTCGTCGAGGACGACGACGGCATCGCGACACCATTGTCGGCCGCCTTGCGCGGCGACGGCTACCCGGTGGTGCGGGTCGCCACGGGCGGCGCCGCGCTGGCGGCTGCCGAGCAGGGAGTCGCGGCGGTGGTGCTCGACCTTGGGCTACCCGACGTCGACGGGGTTGAGGTGTGCCGCCGCCTGCGCATCGTCTCACCCGGCACGCCGGTGCTCATGCTGACGGCCCGCACGTCCGAGGCGGATGTCGTGGTCGGGTTGGACGCCGGCGCCGACGACTACGTCACCAAACCGTTTCGCCTGGCCGAGCTGCTGGCACGGCTACGCGCGCTGCTGCGTCGGGCGGCCGGTCCTGAGCAGGGCGCGGGGGGCCACCGCACCCTGACCGCCCAGGACGTCCGCGTCGACCTGTCCGCGCGCAGGGCCTGGGTCGGCGACACCGAGCTGGAGCTCGCACCCAAGGAGTTCGACCTGTTGGCGTTGCTGGTCGACCGAGCCGGCAGCGTCGTCACCCGTGAGCGGCTGATGGAAGACGTCTGGGACACCAACTGGTTCGGCTCTACCAAGACCCTGGACATGCACGTCTCCTGGCTTCGGCGCAAGCTGGGAGATGACGCCAGCCGGCCCCGCTACCTGACGACGGTGCGCGGCGTGGGGTTCCGCTTCGAGCCGGACTCCTCTGCATAGTGCGCAAGCGCCTGCTGTGGTCCAGCCTCGTCGCTGTTGGCGTCGCGCTGGTGCTGCTAGGCCTGCCCTTAGCCGTGGCCGTGCGGTCGTCGCTGGAGCGCAGCACCTTCGACCGCCTCTCCGGCGAGGTGGAGCAGGCGCGCATCTTCTTGGACCAACAGGCCTCGTCGCTGCCGCGTGCGGCGGCGATCCTGACGGTCCTGGCCGACCGCAGCGGCGAGCGGTTCACGCTGCTCGACCCCTCCGGGCGGGTGGTCGCCGACACGGGTGACGATCCCGCTCCCCCCGGGACCATGGCGTCCAGCCCTGACCTGGAGCGGGCACGCCAGCAGGGCGATGCCGCGTACCACCACGGCCCCGGCTACATCGCGGCGTCGGTCCCCATCCAGCTGGGGAGCGCGTCGCTGCTACTGCGCGTGGCCGACTCCGACGCCGAGCTGGCCGCTGCCATCCACCGCTCCTGGCTGGCGATCGCCGGCTTGGGCCTGTCGGCGCTGCTGGCTGGGGTGATGTTGGCGCTGTACCAGGGGCGGCGCCTGGCCGCGCCCCTTGAGGATCTGGCCGCCTCCGCCCGCAAGATGGGCGAGGGCGACTTCACCGCCCGCGCCCCGCGCAGCGGCCTGCCGGAGACCGACGATGTCGCCGCCGCGCTGGACAGCACCGCCGGCCGGCTGTCGACGATGCTGGAACGCAGCCGCTCCTTCTCGGCGGACGCCTCCCACCAGCTACGCACCCCGTTGACGGCGCTGCGCCTCGACCTTGAGGCGCTGGCCTCCAGCGGTGCCGAACCCCAGCTGGTCGCGGCGGCCACCGCCGAGGCCGACCGCCTGGAGGCCACCATCGCCGAGCTGTTGACGCTGGCCCAGCCGCCGTCGGAGGAGGCCGTCGACGTGGCCAGGCTGACCGCATCGCGGTTGGACGCCTGGCGA
Organism: Actinomycetota bacterium; assembly: GCA_030858885.1. Next base: position 571 of record JALZLC010000323.1, on the reverse strand, counting down.
GCACTGGCTCGCGGCGAGGGTCGGGAGGTCCTGCTCGACGCCGGTCCTGTGGCGGCCGTCCGAGCGCGGGCGGCGGCGTTGGGCCAGTGCCTGCAGGTGCTGCTCGACAACGCCCTGACACACGGCAGCGGCACGATCACGGTCTCCATCCGCCACGTGCCCGGTCCCGGCGTGCGCCTCTGCGTTGCCGACGAGGGGCCAGGCTTCACGGCCCGCGCCGTGCCGCGTCCAGCCGACCGCCACGGCGGCCACCACGGCCGCGGCCTGCCGCTGGCCCGTTCACTGATCGAGGCCGAGGGTGGCCGGTTGCACATCGAGCAGCCCGAGACCGGTGCCCGGGTGTGCCTGCTGCTGCCGGGCGTCGGTGGGCGCACCGGCGACACCGCCGACGTTGCCCCGACGGCGACCAGCACCCGAGCGCTGCCGCCTTCAGCGTCCTGAGCGCCACCGCCTTCGGCGCCGTGGGCGCGGGCCGGGCCACCGGCGTCCGTAGACTCCGCCCGATGCGACGCGGTCGGTGGACAATGGTGGCGATGGCGCTGCTGATGGCCGGCTGCCAGCCGGCAGGTGG
>JALZLC010000307.1 GCA_030858885.1 Actinomycetota bacterium | reverse complement strand
CATCTCCGGCGACCTGTTCTCCAGGTTTGCTGACCTGCGGTTCGTGATCCCCCACGGCGGCGGCGCGGTGCCCTACCACTGGGGCCGCTACCGCGGCATCGCGGACCGGCTCGGCCGCCCGCCGCTGAACGAGCTGGTGATGCGCAACGTCTTCTTCGACACCTGCGTCTACCACGAACCGGGCATCGACCTGCTGTTGCGCGTCATCGACGTCGACAACATCATCTTCGGCTCGGAGACATTCGGCGCCGTCCCCGGCATCGACCCGGACACCGGCTTCCACTACGACGACACCAAGCGCTACATCGACGCGCTGGAGCTGTCCGAGGCTGACCGCGCCAAGGTGTTCGAGCACAATGTCAGGCGCGTCTACCCCCGCCTCGACGCGCAGCTCATGGCTGCTGGAAAGTAGCGGGGAGCAATGGGCGAGCTTGCCGCCAAGGTGGCGCTGATCACCGGCTCGACGTCCAACATCGGGCTCGCGGCAGCGGAGACGTTCGTCCGCGAGGGCGCGACGGTCATCGTCCATTCGCGCCACCTCGGCGAGGCTCGCGCGGTCGCCGACCGCCTCGGCGCCGACGCCCTGGAAGCCGACCTGGCGGATGCGGCTGCAGTGGCCAAGCTGTTCGCCGACATCGATCGGCGCCACGGACGCCTCGATGTGCTGCTCAACTGCGTGGCGCGCCCGGCTCGCGCCCGGCTGCTGGACCTCACCGCCGACGACTGGGCGCAGACCCTGGCCGTCAACCTCACCGGTGCGCTGCTGTGCACCCAGCACGCCGCCAGCCTGATGCGCCAGCGCGGCGGCGTCATCCTGCACGTCAGCGCGGCGTCCGCCGAACGGGCCAGCCCCGGCTCGGCCGCGTACTCCATCTCCAAGGCGGGGCTCAACGCCCTGGTGCGACAGGCCGCCGTCGAGCTCGCCGAGCACAAGATCAGGGTCAACGCCATCGTGTCCGGGATCGTCGGGACGCCGGTGGGCAGCCGCGAGATGGGGTCACGGTCGCCGGACGATGCCGCAATCCCGCTGCGACGAATCGGGCGTCCCGAAGAGGTCGCGGAGGCCGCCGCCTTTCTGGCCTCCGACCGCGCGGCCTACATCACCAACGCGTTCCTCGCCGTCGACGGCGGTCGCATGAACGCGGCCTTGCGGCGCTGATGTCCTCGCGCGAGGAGGTTGCGACCGGCTGCCGCGTCCTCGGCGCCGCCGACCACAGCGACTTCGTGTGGGGGCACCTGTCGGCCCGAGACGCCGGCGGGCGGGGCGTGTGGATGAAGGCGTCGACCCTTGGCTTCGAAGAGATCAAGCCCGAGCAGGTGCTGCTGGTGAGCTGGGACGGGGAGGTGCTCGACGGGCAGGGCCGGCGCCACGCCGAGTACCCGATCCACACCGAAATCATGGCCGCCCGCGCGGACGTTGGCGCGGTCGTGCACGCGCACTCGGCCGCCGCCGTCGCGCTGGGCGCCACGGGTCAGCCACTGCTGCCGCTGTCCCACGAAGGCACGCTGTTCGTTCCCCCCGACGTCGCCCGGTTCACCGAGACCGGCGACCTAATCCTGGACGCGCAGCAGGGTCGCGCGCTGGCGGCTGCCCTCGGCGATCGCAACGCCGTGCTCATGGTCAACCACGGCGTCGCCGTCGCCACCGCCGACGTGTCGACCGCCGTGGTGACGACGATCCTGCTGGAACGCGCCTGCCGCATGCAGCTGGCGGTGTTGGCCGCGGGCGGCCCCCGCCACTGGTCGGACGACGCCGAGGCGTTGTCCAAGCGCGAGCACTGCTACCCCGAGGCGCTCCTGACCCAGGCCTGGGACTACCTGGTCCGCAGCCTGCCCTAACGCCGGGTGCGGTTCCGGACCGCGGGTGTCCGCTTGTGCACCCCCTTAGGGCGCCAGCCAGGCCGCCTAATCCTCGGCTTCGCGCTGGCCGAGGGCGCCTTGCAGCAGCTCCTCGTAGCGAGTCTCCCAATCGGCGCCCTCACTGACAAGCTTGTCGACGTCGACGACCGCCTGCTCGATACCGTCCAACAGGCCGTCCTGGTCGCTGGTGCGGGCGGGCACCCGGAACTGCTCGACGAGTAGCGGCTGGCCTTCGGTCAGCATCCACTCGAAGAACAGCAGCGCCGCGGCGGGGTTCTGTGCGGTGCGCATCAGCCCCTGGCCGTTGGGCCGGATGACGACCGGCTCGACCGGCTCTGGTCGCCAGCGTGCCGGGGCGCCGTTGGATTCCTCCTCGTCGATGAGGTGGTTGTAGACGTTGGCGGTGGCGCCGAACTCGCCGGAGGCCAGGAACTGCGCCTGGATGGTGTTGCCGGTGATGAGGGTGGCATTGGCGACGATGTCCTCCATCAGTGCGTCAACCTCCTCCTGGCTCATGTCCTCGGCGGTGAAGTAGTCCGAGAGCGCCATGTACCACTCGAAGGCCCTGGCCTCGAGCATCAGCCGGCCGCGGAACTTCGGGTCGGCGAGGTCGGCGTACTCGGTGGGTCGCTCGGCGTCCGGGAACTCCTCGGTGTTCCAGGCGGTCACGTAGACGTTCAGGCGCGAGCCGGTCCAGCCCTCCTGCTGCGCTGATGCATCCAGGCCCTCCTCGGCCGACCCCTCGTAGTCGCGCAGGAGCCCCTCGGTGTTCATCGTCGACAGCTCCTCGGCGTTGGTGTCGACCATGTCGCTGCCGGCGAAGTTGGCCTCCGACTCCTGCAAGATCCGCTGTAGCACCTGGGTCGACTGTGCGCGGTACACGCTGACCTCGACCTCGTAGGTGTCCGCGAAGGCGTCGGAGAACTCGGCGAGGTCGGTATTGGACGTGTAGATGTTCAGCGCCCCCTCGGCCTCGGCCAGCTCGGCCAGCTTGGCCGTTCGCTCCTCGCCTTCGAGCCCTTCCAGCTCGGCGAAGATGTCGGCGAAGGGGTCCTGTTCCGCCGCTGCGTCAGAGCCGCCGGCGGCCGGCGGTTCCGCCGTCGGCGAGCCGCCGCAAGCAGCCGTCAGGCCGAGCATGGCGACACCGGCGATGACCGGTCGAATCCACCGAGCTGTTCGCATGGCTTGGTCCCTTCTGTCTTCGACCGCGGAACGCGAGACGTCGATCCTGGCACACAATGGTCCTATGGACTAACAACTTTGTCGCTAGCATGATCCCTCCCTCAACCCCGCAGAGACAGGCGCGTGGAGATCGTGAGCGCGAACGCGGCGGACCCCTCGGCCGTCGAGCGGCCAGAGGGACTCGCCGACCATCCGGCGCCGGCGGCGTACGTCTCGGACCTGTTGGTCGACCTGCTGACCGAGCTCGGCTGCCGCTACCTGCCCCTCAACCCGGGCTCCAGCTTTCGGGGCCTGCACGACTCGGTGGTCAACCACGGCGCCAACGCGCGGCCACAGCTGCTGCTGTGTCTTCACGAGGAGATCGCCGTCGCGGTGGCCCACGGCTACGCCAAGGCCACCGGGCAGGTCGGGTTCGCGGCGGTCCACGACCTGGTGGGGCTGATGCACGCCAGCATGGCCGTCTACGACGCGTGGTGTGACCGGGTGCCGCTGGTGCTGCTGGGCGGTGGGGGACCGCTGGACGCGACGCGGCGCCGGCCTGTCGACTGGCTGCACTCGGCGACCAGCCAGGCCGAGCTGATCCGCCAGTACACCAAGTACGACGACGAGCCGACCAGCGCCCAGGCGTTGGTCGACGGCATCACGCGGGCGCGCCAGATCGCCGCCACCCAGCCGACCGGGCCGACTTACGTCACGCTTGACGCCGACCTGCAGGAAGCTGCCCTTGTCGATCCCGTGGCGCTGCCCGATCTCGCCCGCCACCGCCCTCCCGGTCCTGTGGCGGCAGCCGGCGGCGAGATCGCCAGGGCGGTGGACCTGCTGGCCGAGGCCAGCTTCCCGGTGATCGTGGCCGGAGGCGTCGGCCTGCACGCCGATGCCACCGCCCCGCTGGTCCGGCTCGCAGAGATGCTCGGTGCCGCCTGCGTCGATGACCGCAACACCGTCGTCTTCCCGACGGCGCATCCGCAGAACCTGACCGGCGACGCCTCCGTGCTGCAAGAGGCCGACGTGATCCTCGCGGTGGACGTGCGCGATGTCGCTGCGGCGCTGGGCCGCGGCCGCGACCGCTCGCGCAGCGCCACAGAGGTTGGCGCCACCGCCGGGCCTGAGATCATCGACCTGTCGCTCAACCAGCTCGCAGTGCGCTCGTGGTCGCACGCCGGCGGCGCGCCGGTCCCCACCGACGTGGCGCTGCTGGCCGACCCTCGGCACGGCGTCGACCAGCTGCTCGACGCGCTGTCGCGCTCAAGCTCTGTGCGCGACCGCCTCCGGCCGCATGAGCGCGATGGCGACTTGCTCGACACCTGGGCCGAACGCCGGCTGCGGCTCGGCCAGCGCCACGACCAGCTGCTCGCCGCGCAACGGCGTGCCGCGCGGGCGCGCTGGGACGACACCCCCATCTCGCCGGCTCGGCTGGTCGCCGAGGTCTGGGAGGCGGTGCGCGAGCGGCCATGGCTGCTGGCTCTGCGCAACACGCGCACCTGGCCGCACGGGATCTGGCAGTTCGACGGTGGCGGGCAGTATCTGGGCCACAGCGGCGGCGGGGGTGTCGGCTACGGCCCCGGCGCGATGGTGGGAGCGGCGCTGGCGGCGCGGGACCGAGGCCAGCTGGCGGTCGCCATCATCGGCGACGGAGACCTGCTGATGGCACCCGGGGCGCTGTGGACAGCGGTGCACTACGAAATCGGCCTGCTCGTCGTGGTCAACAACAACCGGTCCTTCTACAACGACGAGCAGCACCAAGTGCAGGTCGCCGAGCAGCGCGGCAGACCGGTCGCCAACGCCTGGATCGGCATGCGCCTGACCGACCCGGCCGTCGACCTCGCCGCCATGGCCCGGTCCTACGGTGCCTTGGCTGAGGGGCCGATCACCGACCCCACGGCACTGCCTGGCGCCCTGGCACGTGCGCTGGGAGCCGTCGATGATGGGCAGGTGGCCCTGCTCGACGTGCACACCGCGCCAACCTGAGGAGCCGCCATGACCCCGACGCCCGCCGCCATGCAGGAACAGGCAAGGCCCGCGTACCAGATGTACGTGGGTGGCAGCTGGGTCGATGCCTGCTCCGCCGCGACGCTGACCAGCGAGAACCCTGCCACCGAAGAGGCCGTCGCCACGTTTCCGGCGGCGTCGGCCGCCGACGTCGACACCGCCGTCGACGCTGCCCGCGAGGCGGCCGGGGCCTGGGCCGCGACACCGTGGATGCAACGGGCGGCGGCGCTGCGGCAACTGGCCGACCGCATCGTCGACCAGGCCAAGCAGCTCGCCGAGCTGGACACCATCGACTCGGGCAACCCGATCAACGGGATGCGCGGCGACGTGGCGGGGGCGGTGGCGGAGCTGCGCTACTTCGCCGGGCTGGGGGGTGAGGCGAAGGGGATGACCCTGCCGGGTGACCCCGGGATGCTGACCTACACCATGCGCGAGCCCTACGGCGTCGTGGGGCGCATCATCCCGTTCAACCACCCGCTCAAGTTCGCCGCCGGCAAGTGCGCCGCCCCGCTGATGGCCGGCAACGCCGTTATCCTCAAGCCGGCGGAGCAGACCTCGCTGTCGGCCCTCGAGCTCGCCCGCCTCACCGAAGACGTCCTGCCTGCGGGGGTGTTCAACGTCGTCACCGGCACCGGCGCCGAAGCGGGGGCCGCGCTGGCGGGCCATCCGCAGGTCCCGCGGGTGGCCTTCACCGGCAGCGTGCCGACCGGTCGGGCGGTGCTGCGCGCCGGCGTCGAGCACATCAAGCACGTGACGCTCGAGCTGGGCGGCAAGAACCCGATGATCGTCTTCCCCGACGCGGATCCGCAGCAGGCCGC
>JALZLC010000272.1 GCA_030858885.1 Actinomycetota bacterium | reverse complement strand
CCGGCGCGGCGGCGCCGGCGGGGGTTCCCACCTGCTCAGATGGCAGTCCACAGCGAGCAGCACTCGGTCTGCGCTATCCTGACCCTACTTCGTGTCGATTCGACACAACCGCTTGACACAACCACCGTCCGGTGCCCTGGCGTGCAGGAGTCCTGATGCCTCAGCCATCCGCCTCTCCCGTCGGGGAGTCAGGTTCCCTGGCCGCCGCGGCCGCCACCACCCCGCTGCTGCTCCTCGGGCGACGACCCGACCCGAACACCGAGCGCGGCGTCGTCTGTCCCGGGGTCGTACCGGACCCCGCCGACCCTGGGCTTGTCGTGCGGGCGCGGACGGCTCGCGCCGCGCTGGGTGACCAGGCCGTCGTGCTGGGTCACCACTACCAGCGCGACGAGGTCATCCAGTTCGCCGACGCCACCGGCGACAGCTTCAAGCTCGCCCGCGACGCCGCCAGCCATACCGAAGCCCACGACGCCGCGTACGTCGTGTTCTGCGGCGTGCACTTCATGGCGGAGTCCGCCGACATCCTCACCCCCGACACCACCACCGTCGTCCTACCGGACCTCGCCGCGGGCTGTTCCTTGGCCGACATGGCCGAGATCTCCCAGGTCGAGGGCGCGTGGGCCGATCTGGAGGAGGCCGGCTGTGCCAGCGTGGTTCCGCTGACCTACATGAACTCCTCGGCCGCCATCAAGGCGTTCACCGGGCGCCACGGCGGGACGGTGTGCACCTCGTCCAACGCCGAGGTGGCGATGCGCTGGGCGTTCGAGCAGGGCCAGCAGGTGCTGTTCCTGCCCGACCAGCATCTCGGGCGCAACACCGCGGTGCTGCGACTCGGGCTGTCGCTGGACGACTGCGTCGTCTACGACCCCAACCTGCCGAGCGGCGGGCTGACTGCCGAGCAGTTGCGGTCGGCCTCAGTGGTCCTGTGGAAAGGCCACTGCAGCGTGCACGGCACCTTCCTGCCGACGCACGTCGAGCTGGCCCGCGCCAAGCTCTGTGACGTGCGGATCCTGGTGCACCCCGAGTGCCGGCACGATGTCGTCACCAAGGCCGACCTGGTCGGATCCACCGAGTTCATCATCCGCGCGGTGCGCGAGGCGCCGGCGGGCACGGCATGGGCGATCGGCACGGAGCTCAACCTCGTCGGCCGCCTGGCTCAGGAGCACCCCGAGCAGACGATCACCTACCTCAACGAGAAGGTGTGCTTCTGCTCCACGATGAACCGCATCGACCTGCCGCATCTGGTGTGGGCGCTGGAGTCCCTGGCCGCCGGCGAGGTTGTCAATCCCATCCGGGTCGATCCCGACACCGCCTCCTGGGCCCGCGTCGCCCTCGACCGGATGCTCGCCCTCCCCGCCGCCTGACCGCCCAGGGCGTGGTCCCGGGGGTGGCTATGCCTTCGGGTCGGCGTCCACGAACGGCGGGCGGACCACCTCGGCGGCAATGGCCCGGCCACGCACCTCGATGGTGACGGTTTCGCCGAGCCCCACCGATGGATCCAGGTAGGCCAGCGCCACACCCAGGCGCAGGGTAGGGCTGAAAGTGCCGCTGGTCGTCTCCCCCACCGCCGTGCCCTCGCGCAGGACTGCACAGTGCGCCCTTGGTATGCCTCGCCCGGACACCTTGAGCCCGCGCAGCCGGCGTTGCGGGCCGGACTCCCGGCGGGCGGTGTAGGCGGCCTCTCCTCGGAAGCCCGTTCCCGGCTTGACCGCCCACCCCAGCCCCGCGTCGACCGGCGAGGTCGACGGGTCGATGTCGTTACCGTGCAGGGGGTAGCCCATCTCCAGGCGCAGGGTGTCCCGCGCGCCGAGGCCGGCCGGCGCGGCGCCCCCCTCGACGATCCGGTCCCACAGCGAGGGGGCGGTTTCGACGGGGACGAACAGCTCGTAGCCGTGCTCGCCGGTGTAGCCAGAGCGGGCGAGGACGCCGGCTTCGGGTGGTGCGCCGGCATCCGCCGAGCCGGACGCGCTGCCGCCGGGGGCCGGCATCGCCAGCACCTCGCAGTCCAGGTAGCGCAGTTGCCCCACGTCGACGCCCGCGGCGGTCACCGCGTCAGCGGAGCCGGGTCCCTGCACCGCGATGCAAGCCAGATCGTCCTTGACGTCCGCGATCTGGCAGTCGTCGCCTGCCACCTCCTGCAGCGCCGCCTGCACCTGGGCGCTGTTGGCGGCGTTGGGCACCACGAACAGGCCCCACGCCAGCCGGTAGACCAGCAGGTCGTCCACGATCCCGCCGTCGGAGGTGAGACACAGCGTGTAGTGCGCCCGGCCGGGGCGAAGGGCCGTCACATCATTGGTGAAAGCGCGCTGCGCGGCCGCCTCGGCACCGGAGCCGGTCACCCGCAAGGTCCCGAGATGCGACAGGTCGAAGGCGCCGACCGCCTCCCGCACGCTGCGGTGCTCGGCCACGACACTGCCGTAGTCCAAGGGCATGTGCCAGCCGCCGAAGTCGGTCAGGTTGGCGCCGAGCTCTCGGTGCCGGTCGTCCAGCGGTGAGCTTCGCAGCTCCATCGCGTGCGCTCCTGTCGGGTCGTCGCGGGTGTTGCGGTCGCAAGTCGCGGGGAGGCAGCCTATCGACAGGGCAGGCCCTACCGCGCTGCCGCAGCGTCGGCGGTAGCGCCCCCATAAGATGCGGGGCAGGACACCACAGGCCCCGGCGCCAAGGAGCGATCCCTTCCCATGGCTGACACCTACGAGATGATCGTGCTCGGCGGCGGCACCGGCGGCTACTCGTGCGCACTGCGGGCGGCCGGTCTGGGCATGAAGGTCGCCCTGGTCGAGAAGGAGAAGGTCGGCGGCACCTGCCTGCACTGGGGCTGCATCCCGACCAAGGCGTTCCTGCAGGCCGCCGAGGTCGCCGAGCACACGCAGACGGCTGCCGAGTACGGGGTCAACGCGAGCTTCGACGGCATCGACATGGAGCGCGTGCTGTCCTACAAGAAGAAGATCGTCGACGCCAACTGGAAGGGCCTCCAGGCCACCATGAAGGCGCGGGGCATCGACACCATCCAGGGAACCGGCCGGCTCAAGGACGCTCGCACCCTGGTGGTCAACACCGACGAGGGCGAGCGCACGCTGTCGGCCTCCAAGGCCATGGTGCTGGCCACCGGCTCCCGCCCTCGGTCGCTGCCGATCTCCGGCGCCGAGATCGACGGCGAAACGATCATCACCTCCGACCACGCCTTGTACCTCGACAAGGTGCCGCAGCGACCGATCGTGTTGGGTGCCAGCGCCGTCGGCGTGGAGTTCGCCTCCATCTGGAAGGCGTACGGCGCCGAGCAGGTCACCCTGGTGGAGGCGTTGGACGCCGTCGTGCCCCGCGAGGACATCGACACCCAGAAGGCCCTGGCCAAGGACCTGCGCAAGGCAAAGATGCAGGTCCTCACCGGCGCCAAGGTCACCGACGTCGAGAAGGGTGACGACGGCGTGCGCGTCACGCTGGAGGACGGCAAGCAGCTGGAGGGCGACATCCTGCTGGTGGCCGTGGGCCGCGGACCGGTCAGCGAAGACATGGGCTTCGAGGACGCCGGTGTCACGATCGACCGCGGGTTCATCACCGTCGACGAGTACTGCCGCACCGGGCCGGAGGGCGTGTACGCCCTGGGCGACGTCATCCCGACCCTCGGGCTGGCCCATGCCGCCTTCCAGGAGGGCTTCCTGGTCGCCGAGCAGGTGGCCGACCTGCCGGTCCGCCCCATCGACTACGCCGGCATCCCGCGCGTCTACTACTGCCACCCCGAGATCGCCAGCGTCGGCTACACCGAGCAGGAACTGCGCGACAAGGGTGTGGACTTCGATACGCAGCTGTACCCGTTCAGTCACAACGGGCGAGCGATGATGATGAAGGCGAGCGGTCACGTGAAGGTGCTGGCGGCCAGGGCCGGCGACGGCAAGGAGGGCAAGGAGGGCAAGGTCCTCGGGGTCCACATCATCGGCCCCCGCGCCACCGACCTCATCGCCGAGGGTCAGCTGATCTACAACTGGGAGGCGCTGCCCACCGATGTCGCGCAGTTCATCCATCCGCACCCGACGCTGAGCGAGGCCGTCGGCGAGGCCCATATGGCCCTCGCCGGCAAGGCTCTGCACGGCTGAGCGGCGTTTCCGCCGCCAACCGGAGGGAACAGGAGCGCCAGGGATGGCCGACCGGAGCAGGACCCGTCGCAACCCCCCACCGCAGGACAACGACACCGGAC
>JALZLC010000268.1 GCA_030858885.1 Actinomycetota bacterium | reverse complement strand
GTGACCTCGGGATGGTGATTCATCTGGTCAGCGATCAGGGCCACCCGGTCGGCGAAGGTGTTCGCCGCCGCCTCGTCGCCGAAGCGGTAGGTCTTGTGCAGCCCGGAGCTGGTGCCTTCCCAGCCGTTGAGCTGGGCCAGCGCATGGTGCAGTGCGTCGGGGTTGAGCAGATCAGTCATCGTCAGTGTTCCTCGTCTCGGCGTTCGCTGGGGCAGGCATTCCCGGACCCCGCAGGTCCAACGCCTCGCAGAAGGCCGCGCCCAGTTGTTCCCACTGCCACGGGCGCAGCCCCAGTGCGCTGCCGAGTTCGGCCGGTGTGGCCGGGTCGGCGAGCAGCGCGCTCATCAGCATCCGGTTGGGGCACAGCACACCGGCCTCGATGCCGAGCTCCTCGGCGCGCTGCGAGCGCAGCCGCCGCAACGTCTCGGCGTGAGCGCGGTCGGCCTCGGTAGGGGGACGCAGCCCGCGCCGAGGCTCACCAGCGTCACCCTCGACGCTGCCCAGCGCGGCGATCAGCGCGCTGCCGAAGGTGCGCACGGCTGGCCGGCGAACCCCTCGCCGCCCGAGCTCGCTCACCTTGCTCGGCGGGGTGGTGGCCAGATCGATCAGGACGGCGTCGCTGGCGATGCGTCCAGGGGCGGTGTCGGTCGAGCGGGCCAGCTCCTCGCGCACGTCCCACAGCGCCAGCAGCCGCGCCCGGGCCGCGGCGTCCAGTCGCCCCATGCCCTTGGTGCGGGTCCACGCCCGGCGGGCCTCGACCGAGGGCAGGGCCAGCACCGCGGCAAGCTCCTGTTCGTACCAGGTGGCGCGCCCCGTCTCGTCAAGCCGAGCCCGCAGCGCCATCCACAGCGCCGGCAGATCGGCGACGTCACCGGCGGCGTAGTCCAACATGGCCGGGGTCAGCGGCCGCGCCTCCCAGTTCGCTCGCTGCATCGCCTGCTTGTCGCCGCCGAGCTCGACGCCGACCAGCTCGCGAAGCAGGGTCTCCAGCCCGGTGGGAAGGCCAAGCACCGACGCCGCGATGCTGGTGTCCTGCACGTCGACGGGAACCACACCCAGGATGGCGATCGGCTCGAGGTCGTTCTCCAGCGCGTGGCAGACGGCAACCCGGTCGATCAAAAAGTCGTGCAGCGCCGGCAGGTCGGGCAGGGCCAGGGGGTCGATCAGCGCCACGCGCCCATCCCCACCGACCTGCACAAGTGCGGCCGCGCGGTAGTAGCGGTCCCAGTCGGCCCGCTCCACGTCGATCCCGAGCACGCGCAGGGGCTCGAGCAGCTCCAGTGCTCGCTGCAATGACTCGACGGAGTCGGCGAGCACGACCTCGGTTGCCGGCATCGGCCTTCACGGTACTACCGCCCGCAGCGTCGCCTCACGGTGTCGCTACAGTGCCGCTCGGCGCTTGGACGGCAGGAGCAGACCGTGAACCAGCCACTGGGATTGCTGTGCGTGCACGCTCATCCCGACGACGAGGCCATCAGCACCGGCGGTGTGCTGGCGCGCCACGCCGCGGAGGGGCTGCGCACGGCCGTGGTGACCTGCACCGGCGGCGAGCGTGGTGAGATCTGGAACATGGACGTGGAATCCATTCGGCCGCGGCTGGCCGAGGTCCGCCGGGCGGAGCTGGAGGCGTCGCTGCGCCTGCTCGGAGCCGGGCCGCCGAGGCTGCTGGGCTACGTCGACTCCGGAATGATGGGCACGGAGGGCAACGACGACCCCGCGTCGTTCTGGCGGGCCGACCTCGACGAGGCGGTCGGCCGCGTGGTGGCCCTGCTGCGCGAGTTCCGCCCGGACGTGATGGTGCTGTACGACCCGTTCGGCGGCTACGGCCATCCCGACCATATCCAGGCGCACCGCGTTGGCCTGCTCGCGGCCGAAGCCAGCGATGTGGCTGCCCTGTACTCCGACTCCGGTCAGCCGTGGCGTGTCCGCAAGCTCTACTACTCGACGATTCCCAAGTCCGCCATCGTGCGGCTCGGCGAGCAGATGGCCGAGATGGGTCTGCCCTCGCCGTTCGGCGAGTGGGAACGGCCCGAGGACGTGCCCATGGGCGCGGCGGACGACCAGGTCACCACCATGGTGGATGTGCGCGGACAGCTGCCCA
>JALZLC010000261.1 GCA_030858885.1 Actinomycetota bacterium | reverse complement strand
GCTCCGGGTCGACGGTATCCATGTGACCGGCCAACCGGCGGGCAGCGGCAACCGGTCGCGCAGCAGTGCGCCCAGCGGCGCGGCGGCCGCATGCCGCCCCGCCACCTTCATGCCCCGGACCGCGTCGGCCACGACACCGTCGTAGGCGAACGCTCCCAGCGCCGCCGTGCCTTCTCCCAGCTGTTCGAAGCCTCGGTCGGGCAGGGTCAGCAACGCGGCCGCGGAGGCGCAACTCGAGCACAGCCCCGATGTGGTCGGCTGCGCGCAGGCGGCGCAGCGCGGCGGCAACAGGACGTCGAGCAGCAGCCGCATCCACGAACGGTAAGCCTCGAGACGGGACGCTGGCAGGTGAGGTGCCGCGTATCTGTGGACGCCCGGCTATCCGGCCAGCACGACCCGAAGGCCGAGCCGATTCCCGAGGAAGCGGGCGACCGGCTCAGGCCAGCAGCGCCTGGGGTTGCAGCGCCACGATTCCCGTGGCACCCAGCGCGCGCAGGTCCCCGAGGCGCGACCACAGCTCGTCGGCGAGCACGACGAAGTGCACGGCGAGCAGATCCTGGCGGCCAGCCAGGGGCAGGACGGTCGGGGACGCGAGCCCTGGAAACACCGTGCGCAGGTCGTCCAGGCGTTCCCGAGGCACATGCAGCATCACGTAGCGATGCCGCCGAGCGGTCAGCACCGACTCGAGACGCAAGCTCAGACCGTCCAGGCTGTCCTCATGTAGCGAAGCGGTAGGACGCGAATGGCTGTCCTCAGGCAGCGAGGCGGTAGCACCCGAATAGCCCGGCGTGTCGCCGCGCCGGACGAACAGCGCCTCGCAGGACTCGATGCGCTCCAGGACCCGCAGGCGGTTGGTCGCCAGGCTGGTGCCGGTCTCGCGCAGGTCGACGATGGCGTCGGCGAGGCCGGCGGCGCACACACCCTCCAGCGCCCCACCCATCGCCACGACGGTCACGTCGATCCCCTTGGCGGCGAAGAAGCGCCGGGTCACCTGCGGCAGGTGCGTAGCCACCACCGCTCCGGCAAGGTCACCGACCCCGTTGCGGCCGTCGTCGTCGCGGCTGGCAACCACCAGGTCCGAGCGACTGAAGCCCAGCGGCAGGGCCAACAGCTCGGTCAGGTCGTATTCGTCGACGATGTCGGTGGCGAGGAAGGCCGCGTCCAGCTGTCCAGCGGCAAGCGCGGCGGCGGCATCGCGCGGTCGCATCTCGATGAGCTCCATGCCCTCGACGGCGGCGATGGAGCCACCACCGTGGAGCATGGACGTGGTGTACCCGGCCGCCGACAGCAGGGCCAGACACTCCTCGCGCAAGCGGCCGCGGGAGGGCACCCCGATCCGGGGGGCGGTCACGCCTGCTGTCCACCGGCGGGCGGCGCACCTCGGCGGGCGGCGAGCTCGTCGAGCACCTCGCCCAGCCCCACTCCGGCGCCCACCAGTCCGGCCAGCGTGTGGAAGATCAGGTCGGCCGCCTCGCCCGCGGTCCGGTCGGCGTCGACCGGCTCACGCCCGAGCTCCAGGCACAGCTCGAACGCCTCTTCCATGATCTTGCGCCTGGCCAGCTCAGAGTCGGTGAGCAGCGTCAGCGAGTACGAACCCGCGGGCCGCCGCAGGAGCCGGTCCCGCAACACCGTCTCCACCTCAGCGAGTACGTTCACCGCCGCTAGGTGCCGATGTCGTAGGAGGACAGGTAGTGCTGCTGTTCCGGGGTGAGCGTGTCGATGCTGCGGCCCATCGCGGCGAGTTTGAGGCGGGCGACGTCGGCGTCGAGCTCAACCGGCACGTCGTAGACCTTGGGAGTCAGCTGGTCGGCGTTGGCCACGAGCCACTCCACCGCCAGCGACTGGTCGGCGAAGCTCATGTCCATGACCGCGGCGGGGTGACCCTCGGCGGCACCGAGGTTGACGAGGCGCCCTTCCGCCAGCAGCACGATGCGGCGGCCGTCGGCCAGCTCGAACTCCTCGGCGTTGGCGCGCACCTCGCGGCGGGCGGCTGACAGCTTCTCCAGGGCCAGGATGTCGATCTCGACGTCGAAGTGCCCGGAGTTGCAGATGATCGCGCCGTCGCGCATAGCCTCGAAGTGCTCGCGGCGCAGCACCGAGGTGTTGCCCGTCACCGTGACGAAGATGTCGCCCACCGGCGCCGCCTCGGCCATGGGCAGCACCTCGTAGCCCTCCATCGACGCCTCCAGGGCCCGGATGGGGTCGACCTCGGTGACCACGACCTGGGCGCCCATGCCCTTGGCGCGGCTGGCAACGCCGCGGCCGCAGTAGCCGAACCCGGCCACCACCACGGTCTTGCCGGCGATGAGGACGTTGGTGGAGCGGATGATCCCGTCCAGCGTCGATTGTCCGGTGCCGTAGCGGTTGTCGAACAGATGCTTGGTCGGGGTGTCGTTGACCGCGACGATCGGGTAGCGCAGCGCCCCGTCCCGCTCCATCGCCCGCAGGCGGATGACGCCGGTGGTGGTCTCCTCGGTTCCGGCGACCACGGAGCCGGCCTGCTCGGGTCGCTGCGACAGCAGACGGTTCACCAGGTCGCAACCGTCGTCCATGGTGATCGTGGGTTGGGCGTCCAGCGCGGTGTCGATGTGGCGGTAGTACGTCTCGTTGTCCTCGGCGCGCACGGCGAAGGTGGAGATCCCGTACTCCGCGACCAGTGCCGCCGCCGTGTCGTCCTGGGTCGACAGCGGGTTGCTCGCCACCAGGGTGACCTCGGCGCCGGCGGCAGCCAGCGTCCGCATCAGGTTGGCCGTCTCCGTCGTGACGTGCAGGCAGGCGGCGATGCGCTGGCCAGCCAGCGGCTGCTCGGCGAGAAAGCGTTCACGGATGGCGCGCAGCACGGGCATGGACCGTTCGGCCCACTCGATCCGGGCTCGTCCCGTGGCGGCGAGGGAGAGGTCGGCAACGTCGTGCGGAACGAGTTCGGGCATGGTTACGGGCACCTCGACAGACTCATCGGCAAACTACGGGGGGACAGAACAGCTCAACGGTCAGCATAGCCGACCCCTCCCAGGCCCTCCCCAGCGGGGTTGTCCGACCGGGCCGATCAGCCGATCGACGGCAGTAGCGCCCGCACCAGGGAGGCCAGACGAGGTCCGCCGGTGCGACCCGCCTCGAGCACCTCGGCGTGGTCGGTGCTGGTGCCTCCGGGTCGGTGGACGTTGGTGATCAGCGACAGGCCCAGCACCGCCAAGCCACGCGCGCGGGCTTGGATCACCTCCGCCACGGTCGACATCCCCACCGCGTCGGCGCCGAGGCTCCGCAACATCGCCACCTCTGCTGGCGTCTCGTACGACGGCCCAGTCAGACCGGCGTAGACGCCTTCCACCAGCCGCTGGGAGCCTCGAGCGGCGGCCTGCTGTGCGAGGTTGCGCAGACGGGGGTCGTAGGCGTCCTTCATGTCGACGAAGGCGGGAGCACCGCCCCGCCCGATCAGCGGGTTGGCGCCCGACAGGTTCAGGTGGTCGGTGATCGCCAGCAGGTCGCCGGGCTCGAGGTCGGCTCGCAGACCACCGGCGGCGTTGGTGACGACGAAGGTTTCCACGCCCGCGTCGGCGGCCGCCCGCACGCAGGCCGTGACGTCGCGCACCGCCACCCCCTCGTACAGATGGACCCGTCCCTGCTGCACCAGCAGGGGGATGCCGGCGAGCTCGCCGGCGACCAGTCGGCCGGCATGGCCGGGCACGGTCGGCGCCGGCAGACCGATCGCGGGAAAGTCCAGGATCAGGGGGTCGGTGATCTCCTCGGCCAGCGCGCCCAGTCCCGAACCGAGCGTGAGCAGGACCCGAGGGCGCAGGCCGCCGAGCCGGTCGCTGAGGTTCACCGCGCCTGCTGTCACGGCCCTACCGCCTCCCTGCCCAGCGCCGTCTTGAGCAGGTCGATGGTTCGCACCGGCGTGGGGTCGCGATCCAGCGCCAGCGCGGTGTAGACGCTGACCAGGTCGCCCTGAAGCACCAGTGACGCGAGCCTGGCCAGGGGTGACGTCCCGGTCGCGACCAGCTCCGCCTGCCAGGCGAATCGCTCGTCGAGCAGCTCCGAGGTGACCTTGAAGCGCCGGCGCATCCGAGGGTGCTCACCATCGCGGTCGCGCAGGCTGATCAATGCGCCGCCGCGGGACTCGGAACCCGGCTCCTGCCAGGCGACGACCTCGTTGTGATCCGCCTCGGGGAGCTCACTGCAGATGGCTGGCAGCTTGGCGTTCTCCGCCAGCTGGCATTTCAGCCGGTAGGCCGCAACCCCAGCCAGACCCTGGCTCCCGAGCAGCAGGGGGATGCCGGAGCCGGCAAGGCGCTGGGCGAGGTGTTTGGCCGGGTTGTCGGCCACGGGCACGTTGCGTCCCAGCGTCTCGGCCATCCCGGTCAGCTGCTGCACCGCCTCAGGGATGCCGTCTGCGAGGCCGAGCGCCACCAACGCGGGCACCAGCAGATAGCCCAGCGAGTGACGTGGCTGCCCACCGCCCGGCACCCGCACAGAGGCGACGTCCTCGGCATCGCAGCACGCCGCCAGCTTTCCGCCGCTGGTGATCGCCATGCGCCGAGCCCCGCGGCGGCCCGCCTCCAAGAACGCTGACAGGGTCTCCTCGGAGTTGCCGGAGTAGGAGGTAGCGACGACGAACGTGCGCGGCCCCACGAAGGCTGGCAAGCCGTAGCCCTTGTGCACCACCACCGGCCAGGGCGCGTGCCCAGCGGCCAGCTGGCGCAGCACGTCGCCACCGATCCCCGAACCGCCCATGCCGGTGACGACGACCGCGTCAATGCCGGCCAGGTCGGCCCGCTGGTCCGCCAGCTCGCCAGCGCGGGCCCACTGGCGGCCGCTCGCCTCGACATCGCCGAGCGCGTCGGACGGGTCAACGGCGGGATAGCCGTCGAGGGAATCCAGGTTCACTGCTTGGAGCCGCGCGCCGGTGGGCGGGTGGCTTCCTCCACGAGCATGACCGGGATGTCGTCGCGGACCGGATAGTGCCGGTCGCACTGGGTGCAGATGATCAGATGACGGCGATCCTTGTACTCGATCGCCCCGTGGCATGCGGGGCACACCAGCAGGTCGATGAGTGCGGCGTCGACGACCATGGACGTCTCCTCAGCTTCGGATGGTGGCCAGGACCTCGTCGCGGATCCGCTCCATGGCGTCGGTGTCGCGGGCCTCGACGTTCAAGCGCAACAGTGGCTCGGTGTTGGAGGGTCGCACGTTGAACCACCAGCCGTCGCCCTCGACGGTCAACCCGTCGGTCCAGTCGGCCTCGCCGCGCTGCGTGAAGGCCTCGGCGACACGCTGCATCGCGGCGCCCTGGTCACCCACCGTCGTGTTGCGCTCGCCGGACTGTGCATACCGATCGTAGGGCGCGACGAGTTCGGACAGCGTGCCCCCTTGGTCTGACAGCGCCGACAGCATCAGCACAGCGGCGATCAACCCGGAGTCGGCGCGGAAGTTGTCGCGGAAGTAGTAATGCCCGGAGTGCTCCCCCGCGAACAGGGCGCCGGTGTCCTTCATGATCGCCTTGATGTAGGAGTGGCCCACCCGCGTCCGCACGGCATGGCCCCCGGCGGCCTCAATGGTCTCCGGCACGACGCGGGAGCAGATCAGGTTGTACAGCACCGTCGATCCGGGGCTGCGCTCCAGCAACGCCTGGGCGATGACCGCAGTCACCAGCGACGGGTTGACCGGCCGCGCCATCTCATCGACGCAGAACATCCGGTCGGCGTCGCCGTCGAAGGCCAGGCCCAGGTCGCAGGCGTGGCGGGTGACCGCGTGCTGCAGGTCAACCAGGTTCGCTGCCTCCATCGGGTCGGGCGGATGGTTGGGAAAGGTGCCGTCGAGCTCGAAATACAGCGGTACCAACTCGATGGGCAGCCGTGCGAACACGGCGGGGACCACCAGACCGCCCATGCCGTTGCCGGCGTCCACGGCGATGCGCAGCGGGCGTATCGCGGTCGCGTCGGCGAAGCTGCGCACGTGTCCGGCGTACTGTTCGAGCAGGTCGGCTGTGCGGTGCGCACCTTCCCGCTGGGCCGTGGGAAACGAGCCGTCCTGGGCGCGGTCCCGGATCTGCAGCAGTCCCGTCTCGGCGCTCACGGGCTCCGCCCCCGCGCGACATAGCTTCAGGCCGTTGTAGCGGGCGGGGTTGTGGCTGGCCGTCCACATCGCACCTGGCAATCCCAGGCGGCCGGAGGCGTAGTACAGCAGGTCGGTGGAGGCCAGGCCGAGGTCAACGGTGTCCACGCCCTGGGCACGGACTCCTGCCATGAACGCCTCGGACAGCTCGACGCCCGAGGGTCGCATGTCGCGGCCCACCACGACGGCCTCGCCGTGCAGCTCCACAGCGGCGGCGCGCCCGAGTCGCTCGGCCACGTCGGCGTCCAGTTGCTCACCGACGATCCCGCGTACGTCGTAGGCCTTGAAGATCGGGCCGAGGTCGGCCACTTCCAGCGCTCCTGATCTGGTGTCCTACCGCTTCGCTACAGCAGGACTGCTTGACGGGAGCGCGGATCCTACTAGCGCTCACGTAGCCTGAACGCAGCGACAGCCCACAAGTACCCGCCGGAACGGGCGTGCAGGTTGAGACGGCGCCGCGAATCGTCCGGCTTCGCCGTTAGCGAGTGGCCTTGGTCAACACGTCGGGCAGGGTGATGACCGCGCAGGCGTTGGGATCGGTCCACCAACGGTGCTCGCAGTGCCGGCAGTGGGCGAAGTCGACGGGGCCGCCGTTGAGCGTCAGCGAAACCGTGACCAGATCGGCCGAGGTGCACTTGGGGCAGTGGTCCATGTCGCCATCTCCTCGGAGCCGTCTTGCGCCGTTGCTAGATGTGTCGGCAGCCCGGATGTGCCGCCACATGGCCATCAGGGATGGTTTCGGCGTAACGTACGGACTATTCGGTATATACCGGATGAAATAGTCATAATAGTACGCCGCCGGTCAGTCCCGCCGCCGGCGGGCACCGGCCAGGTCGATGGGCACCACGACACGGTCGGCCACCTCATCGACCGGAATCGTCAGCTGCCCGGGTATCGGCACCGGTGCTGTGGGCACCGTCCCGGCGCCGGGAAGCGGCAGTGGCGCGAGGTCACGGCTGGGGATCGGCATGGGTCGCGGTGAGGACGCGGGCGCATCAGTGGCTGGCCCGCCATACATCTGCGCGGCCAGCCGCGGCAGGTCGGCGGCCAGCTGGGCGTAGCGGCTGACGCCGACAGGCGGCGACGCCAGCTCATCGGCCAGGCCCTGCGCAGCCTCCTGGCGGCGGGCGGCGGCCTGCGCCGCGCGGTCACGGGCCGACGGCTCCACCATCGCCGGCCCGGACGTGCGATCGTCGACGCGTTCCCAGCCGTTGGGCACCACCAAGCTGTCGGCATGGTGCGGACACAGGTCGTACAGCGACACGTCAGGGTCCGGTGCCAGGTCACGCAGCCAAGCCTGCCTTGTGGCGTAGCGGTAGGAAAGGGAGGTGGCGGCCGGCCAGCGGCAGCCGGTCCTGACGCAGGAGCGCAACGTGTTGGCCATGGCGCCAGACCGTAGAGCAAGCCCTGTCCGATTCTGGGGATCTGTCCCCGCCGGCATCGATCGCCCAGGCCCTATCCTCACAGCGATGCACGGGAATCCCCCTGCCGCCCGGGACCGACACGGTCGTGGCTTCCGAGCCGACAACGATCGTCGCCGACGGCCCGCCGATGGCTTCCGCGTGCGCGACGCGACACGCTTCGGCCAGATCGTCGATGAGGCGATCTCCACGCTTCCGGCACGTCTCGCCAAACCTGTTGAGCGGGCCAGGATCACCGTGGTCGCCGTGCCCCCTGAGACGGCCGCGGCGCCCGGGCAACCGCAGCTGGCCGACTTCTCCACAGACCGGCTGACGGTCTACCGGCGTCCCCTGGAATCCCGAGCCGACGGTCGCGCCGAGCTGGTGGCCATGGTCCGCCTGGCCGTCGGCGAGGCCGTCGCCCGTGCGCTGGGCATCGACGACGACCTCGACGATCTGTTCGACGACGACGGCTGGTAGCCGCCGGCCGGCTCAGCTCGTGCGGACGTCACCGTGCGCCGACCCGCCGGGATCGGTCGGGGGTGCAACGCCCGGCGGCACCGGCGCGCCGTCACCCTCGGTCGTCTCGGCACGCAGGCTCGCTGGGTCACGGCTGGCCAGGCCCGGCTCGAGGTGGACCGGCGGGCGGGTGCGCTGGCCTCGCCAGCTGGCGGCGGGGACTCCGACTGCCGACCACAGGTGCAGCTCGTCGCCCTTGGCCGCCGACCGCAGCTCGGTCACCACCGGTCTGTCGGCGTGGATCCGCAGCGGTGTGGTCAGCTGTGCGGCGCCGGCATCGCGCAGCATGACCTCTGCGCGCGCGTTGGGCTCGACGGTGATCCCCGACCATTCCGGAGGACCGGCCCCGGCCACCACGTCGACGCGGGCCTGGCGCGAGCCGGCGTTGTAGATGCTGAGCATGTCCCGCTGGTCTGGTCCGCCGCCGCCGACCACCGCCCACTCGGTGGCGGGCCCGACGGCGCCGAGCGAGGCGGCGATACCATCCCGCCCGCCTGCGCGCGCAATGGCGGTCAGCCTGCTGACCACGATGGCTTCGTCGTTGACCCCGGTAACGGTCACCCCGAACTCCCGACGCCGCGAGGCCTCGGCCAGCTCGATCCGCGTCGTCCCACCCGCTGGCACCGACACTTCCCCTAGGACACTGGAGGCGTCATTGACCGGGTCGCTGACGCGGACCTCGACCGCGGCCTCGCGTCCGCCGGCGTTGAGCACCTGCAGCCAGGACTCGCTGCTCTCACCGGAGCAAGCCCAGGCGAACGTCCACGAGCGCCGCGCCTGCCCGGCGGCGCGCAGCAGCGCCCGCCCGCTGACGCCGCGACTCTTGCCGGGCGGGCCGATGTCGACTTCTCCCTGCGCCACGATCCGGCCCGACGCCACCTCGGCGGTGACGCCCAGGTCGGCTATCTCCGGTTGGAAGCGGCCCAGGTCAAGTTGCCGGGAGGTGCCAGCCGGCACGACCAGATTGTCGGTGGCCACCAGCCGGACCGGGCCGTCGGGGGTCGCGAAGATCAATGAGACCGTCGCGTCCTCGCCAAACGGGTTGAACAGGTGCAGCGTCGAGGTGGAGCCCAAGGTCGTGTCGAAGCCCGCGGCGTGCCAGCGCCGGCCGGGAGCCGGTTCGCAGGGAGCGGCGATGGTCTCGGTGCGGTCGGTCGACCGCCAGGTGACGGCGACCGGTCCGCCCTCCCAACGCACCACCGACGGGCGGTTTCCCCCCAACTTGATGCGGGCAACCGCGCCGGGGGGCATGGTGCGAGCCCGGTTGGTCCTCGCGGTGCCGCCGGCATACCGATCAACCGTCACCTCGGCCGCGCGGTCGCCGACCGTGGCCACCTCCAGGACCGCGGTCTCCCTCCTTCCCACCGTCGCCGGGCAGTACCAGCGGCCGGCATCGGCAAGGTCTTGCACAATGCTCTCCGTAGCGGGGGCGGAGGGCGAGGCCTCCAGCAGGTCGACGACGATCCCGCTGGACAACAGCAGCCCCATTCCGATGAGCACGGCCAGCGACCAGCGGCGGCGGCGAGCTGCCGAGGCCGGGACAACCCCGCCCCCGGTCATCGGCTGATCTCGGGCTGCCTGGCCGTCCCGGTCAGCTCGCGGGGCAGGGTCCGTCCTGGGTGGCCGACCTGCTGGCGTTGGGTGCCACCGGGTGGCCGCAAGAGCAGGGAGATGATCACGGCCACGACCAGCAGCTGCCCGCCGACGACCAAACGGTGCGCGGTCAGACCGCCAGTTCGGATGGTCGCCCGGTCTCCGGCTACCGCCTTCCAGGCGTTGACGACCGGCACGTCGGCGCGCGGCAGCAGGCGGCCGGCGACCTCGGCCTGCCACAGGTCAGATGCAGGCTCGCTCAACAGCAGCAGCCCCTCCGGAATCGGGCCGCCGCGGTAGACGTCACCGCCCGCGCTGTCAAGGGGTCGCACCTTGCGCAGATCCTCGCCCGTCAACGCGCGCTGCGCATCCGCGCCAGCCAGGCCCACGGCGCGTGGCAGCCACGAGCGCACGGCGTAGACGCGCCCGTCCCCAGTCGGCAGCGCCTCCAGGCCGGGTTGCGCCGCCAAGGTGTTGGTGAGGGCACGCGAGCTTGTCGACACGACGATGTAGCGCACGCCGGCCAGGCTCAGCGCAACATCGGCCTGCGGGTCGCCGCCCGCAACCGCGCCGACGGCGACGCCAAGGTCGTCGAGCAACGCGGTGCTGGGCACGGTGCCGAACGACAGCATCGTCGGACCGGCCGGCCCCATGACGTCCCAGCTGACTTCGCCTTGACCGGCGGCCAGCACCAACACGCGGTAGGGGCCAACCTGCTCCTGCTCGGCCGTCACGAATGCCGGCACCAGCTGTGGTGCGCGCGCCAAACCGTTGTAGGGGCCGCCGGCCAGTCGAGCGATCCCGGCAAGCAGCCCGGCGCCGACAGCGACCGTGGCCACGACGACGAATACCTGACGCAAGCCGAAGCTGTACTCGCGTAGTCCGCCCCCAAGGCTGTCCGCCGCCAGCACCCCCAGACCCGCCAGTGCCAGGGCGGCCGGTAGCAGCACGCCGGGAGTCCACAGCCACCCCAGCTGCAGCCGGGCGGCCAACCAGGCAGCGGCCGCCGACAGGGTGCCGAGCGTGGCGAGCACCGCGACGGTCCCAGGCCGGTGGCGCCCGCCCAGCACGACGGCGCCCGCAGCCACCGCGATCGATGTCAGCACCGCCAGCACGCCGGTGACGCCGCCGAGATCCGGCAGCCCAGAGGGAACGACGACGGCCGCGCGCCACATCGGCAGGTCCACCGGTCGGCTCGCCGGCACGACGGTCAGGCTGCGGTGAACGGCGAGGTTGTACAGCCATGGCGCCAGGACCGCCGCCGCGGTGGTAGCGACCAGCAGTAACCGCCCCGCCGCTGCCCAGGCGCCGGCCCCGCGCCGCGCGGCCACGACCGCCAGGCCGGCGAGCAGCAGCAGGCCGAGGAGGGGTCCCAGCGACGGCGATGCCCCCACGGCGACCGTCAAGCCGAGCGCCAGCAGCGCCGTCGCACGCCAGCCACCCTCGGCCGGCGCGCGCAGGTCGGCTGCCCGCCAGCCGGCCAGCGCGATCCCGGGAAGGACTGTTGCCACCACGAGCACGCCGTAGCGGCCCTCGCCGAGGGATGCCATGACGACCGGCGACAGTACGTACAGCGTCGCGCCAAGGGTCCGGGGGGCAGCACGCGGGGTGATCAGGCGCCCCGCCCGCAGTGCCAGCAGCCAGGCGAGCGGCAGCAGGCCGAAGACCAGCAACCGCTGGGCCAGCCACTGGCTGCCAAGGCCGGCGAAGCTGGCCACACCGAGCAGGGCCTGGACCGGTGATGCGAACCCGTAGGTGCCGACCGGGTCACCGTTGAAGGGGCGCAGGTAAGCCCGCAAAAAGTCCGGCGCCGCCGGCCATGGCGCGATCTCGCCGCCCACGACCTGGCCCCCTCCGAGCAGGGGTACCAGCCCGGCCAGGTAGGCCAGCAGCAGCGCCGTGCCCATGAGCGCGGCCGAACGGCTGGCGACGGTTCGCAGCAACGCCGAGTCGGTCGGGCGCTGTACCGCGACCACCGGCTGGTCGTCGACCAGCGCGCGAGTCGATCCGCCGGCCAGCCACGCACCCAGCGAGCCGAGGTAGAGGCGCGCGCGTGGGAGGCCGGGGGCGAACAGTCTGGCGACCTCGCCGTCGGCGACAGACCGTCCGCGCTGGACGATACGCCGGCGTCGCAGGGTGGCCGGCAGCTGCACCAAGTTCCAGCCGTAGGCGCGCACCACGGCGCCGGCCTCGGCGAAGCGCCGGATCAGCAGGAAGGCCAAGGTCTTGGCAAAGGCCAGCAGCAGCACGATCGGCAGCATCCGTGCCAGGCGGAGCCCACCGTAGTTCTTGAGCAGGCTGGCGAACGCGTGGCGCTCGATCAAGTAGCGCCTGCCAGCTTCACGGTCGGAGCCCGAGCGCCCCCCTGCCCGCGTCCCGGCGGCGATGTGATAGCCGATGGCGGCGGGAACCACCTCGACGTGGTGACCCGCCAGCCACGCCCGCCAGCACAGATCGAGGTCATCGCGGTAGGACGGAAAGCGCGAATCGAAGCCGCCGAGCTCGCGCAACAGGCCGCCACGCAGGAGCATGCCAGCGGTGTTGACGTACAAGACGTCCCGGGTGGCGTCGTGCTGGCCTTGATCCAGCTCGGCCGGGTCGACCCGCGACACGGCACGCCCGAAGCGGTCGATGGTCATGCCGACCTCGGCAAGGACGCCGTCGTCGCTCCATTCGCGCAGTTTGGGGCCGACGACGCCGATACGATCGTCGCCTCCCAGCGCCGATACCAGTTCGCCGATAGCGTCGGGACCCAGGGCGAGATCGTCGTGCAACAGCAGCAACAGCGCGGCGGCGGCGACGGTCGGATGCTCCAGGGCCTTCCACACCGCCGCGCCGAAGCCGACGTTGGCCGGCAGCGTCAGCAGGTTGTCGGCGGGGATGCGGCGTTCCAGCACCTCGGCACTGCCGTCGGTGCTGGCGTTGTCCACCACGACGAGGTCCAGCGCCGGGTAGCGCTGCGCGGCGAGGGCGGCCAGCACGCTGCCGAGCCACTCGACGCCATCGTGGACGACGAGCACCGCGGCGACGCGCGGCGGCGAGTTGTGGTGGTCGATCGCAGCCTGTCCTCAAGTAGCGAAGCGGTAGGACACTAGCCTTGTCCTCAGGTAGCGAAGCGGTAGGACACAAGCCTTGCCCTCATATAGCGAAGCGGTAGGACACAAGACCAGGGTGCCTCGTCGACGGGCGGGACGAATCAGCCCACGTACGAACGGCGAAAGCCGGTCCGATGCTAGCCGGGCAGGCACAGTCTGGCCAGCCTGCGGGGGCGCCGCGGTCAGGAAGCCAGTCGCTTGATGCGGCGGCGTTCCCGTTCGCTCATACCGCCCCAGATGCCGAAGCGCTCGTCGTTGTCCAGCGCGTAGTCCAGGCACTCTGCCCGCACGTCGCAACCGGCGCAGATGCGCTTGGCTTCCCTCGTGGAACCGCCCTTCTCGGGGAAGAAGGTGTCGGGCTCTGCCTGCAGGCACTTGGCTT
Source organism: Actinomycetota bacterium (assembly GCA_030858885.1). The sequence continues at coordinate 8,286 of JALZLC010000261.1, read as the reverse complement.
CCGACGCCCAGGGCAGCGTTTCGATCTGCACCATGGCGTGGCCTTCCCTCCGCGCCGGCCGCCTCGACAGCGGTCAGGCACACGAACTGCGTCCCGGTAACTACAGGAACGTCATTCAACCGCGAAGCCACCGCTGCCGTCAACTCGAAATCCACTGCCGGTCTCAACCGGTCAACGCACCACTACGCCATGATCTTGGTCGACGTGGAGGTGGGATGCGGTCGTTGGGGATGTCTGAGCAGCAGATCGAGCAGGTGTGGGTGGGTTCCGGGCGATCCGCCTGCGGAATCCGCACGAGCGATGAGTTCCGTTGACTGCCACGGTCTCCTTACAGAGGGCGGTGCGCGCCAAGGACCCCGCACCGCTGGCTGCCCGCCAGGCGCCGGACGTGGTCACCTTCGACGTGCTCGCGCCCCTGCTGCCGCATCGACGGGCGTTGGATTTATCACTCACGACCACCAATCTGTGCCCTTCGACCCAGTCTCCGGGCAGGCGCTCATCGACCTGGCCCCCTGAACGGCCTGCGCCTGCCGCTGCCCACCCACGGGGTCTGCCAGGACCACACGCGCGGCCCCAGGCCGCGTACCGTGGCCAACCACCAGGAGGATCCATGTCCAGACACAGACATCGTGCGGGCGTGCTTCGCCGCCTATCTCGCTCAGGACCAAGACACGGCCGCGCAGCTCATCGCAGAGAACTTCGTGTTCACCAGCCCGCAGGACGACCACATCGACAAGGCCGCGTTCCTCCAACGTTGCTTCCCCACCGCCGACCGTCTCACGTCCCAAGACGTCCTCGAACTCGTCAGCACGGGCGACGGCGGCGTGTTCATCCTCTACGAATACGAGCTGAAGGCCGGAGGGCGTCACCGCAACGCAGAGTTCATCACGGTGCGCGACGGACAGCTCGTCGAGACGCAGGTCTTCTTCGGAGGCCCTGTGGCTCACCGCTGACCGCGCACGAAGATGAGACTCTCGGGATCTCCCCCGCGAGTCCCAGCCCGTCGCGCTGAGCGGTCAGGCGTCGCGCTCGACCACGTGGAACAACGTGGATCGCAGGCCAAGGACCGTCTTGAAGGTGCTGCCGGAGACGACCACGCGGCCCTCGGTCCCCTGGATCACCACGCCGCCGTAGCCGGCCTCCACCCGACCGACGCGTCCGCCGCGACCACGGGGCTTGGGCAAGGTGACCGACGTGGCCCTGCCCACGCCGAACTTGCTGCCGAGGCCGACGTCGCTGATGCCGACACTCCAGCTGCGGTTCGGGTTGTCACTGTGCATCTCCCAATTGCTGTCGTCGATCGACTGCAGGTAGCTGACCTCGCCGCCCCAGGTGAACGCCGACGACGCGCTGGCCCCACCATGCGAGGACGAGTAGTACCCGACCGCGATGCCACCCGCCGAGTCATGCATGATTCTGCTGGCGGTCTTGTCGACGGCGGCGACCCAGCGCCGTCCGTACGTCGCGCCAAAGCCCTCCGACTCCTTGTCCCAGCCGGTGTAGTGCTGATCGGTCGGCGAGTCCCACAGGTGGCAGCGGCAGCTGCTGCGAAGCCCCAGGTTGGCGCGCTTGTTCAAGGCGTACGCGCGGCCGACGATGGCCTGCGCCCGCAATGCCGCCGGCTCCCACGACGATGGCATCTCCGACAGCCCCCGCAGGTAGCGCTCGATGCTGCGGATCGCCAGGTTGACATAGGCGCGTCCGCTGCCGGCGTCGACATAGGAGTCGAACTCCAAGACACCCCACTTGTAACTGTGACCGTTGGCCGGGATGGAGATGATCCGCAATGCCGAGTGGCTGGTCGTCAACACCGCGCGCAACAACGTGAACTTGCCGCCCCCGTGCCAGCGGCGCGTGTCGCCCTCCCACAGTCCGTACCCGCCTTTGGGGCCGATGCGCACCTGCCAGCGGCTGCCCTGTCGCTGCGTCGCCACGCGCTGGCAGCCTCCGGCGCCACACAGCTGCCAGGGGATGTCGCCGACGGTGGCGTCGATGCTGCGCGCGCCCGCCACGTTGCTGACCGGAGAGTCGAAGGTCAAACCGACACGGATGTATCGCGGCTGCGCTTGCGTCGCGATGGTGACGCCGGTGTAGTAGGTCCGCAGGATCTGCTTGGCACTGCAGCCGAGGCGGGCGGCGCCGAGCGCGCCGTACTGGCTCATGCCCACGCCGTGACCCCAGCCCTTGCCACGTATCGTGAAGTCGCGGCTGGTGGTGGCTGCGGGCGGCACTCGCACGCCGCCGGAGGACGGACAGTCTGCGGCCGTGGCCATGGTGGGGGCGGCCAGGGAGGGTGCGGCCAGGGAGGGTGCGGCCAGCGATGGGGCGATAGCCAGCGCCGGGGCGGCAGGCAGGAGCGCCGCCGCGGCGGCCAGAACGACGAGGACGGCGAAACGGCGCATACTCCAACGACTCCTGATGGGCAGCTGGTGGATGAAGCGCCTGCAACGCACGGCGCTTGTCGATGTCTCGGTTGCTGGCGGTCGGGCCTGAAGGCCGGATCGCGCCCGAGTATCCGCCAGCCGCGTCCGTCTTTACCAGTGCACAAGTGGCCATAGGCCGAAAGCAATCAACCGGCCGTGCCGTCAGGCGACCGTTGTGCCTGCGGCTACGACGGTGTCGCAGATGGTGACCCCCGCGCGGACGCGGGCTCCTTCGGCCAGCACCGCGTTGCAGACCCGTGCGCCGGCGCCGACCACCACGCCCTCGAACAGCACGCTGCCGGCCACGTGGGCGCCGGCCTCAACCCGCGAATCGGGGCCGACGACCACGTCGGGGCCAACGGCTGCGCCGGGGCTGATCGCCGCGTCAACGTGCCGCAGCACCGTTTGCGCGTGTGTCGCGTATGCGTCGTCGACGGGCCAGGCACAGCGGCCGGACAGCACCGCACGGTGTCCTTCCAAGTACCGCTGCGGCGTCCCGAGGTCCAGCCAGTAGCTGTCCGACGCGTAACCGGTCAGTAGCGCGCCGGCCTCGAGCAGGCCGGGAAAAACCGCACGCTCGAAGGACAGCGGGCCGTCGTGCCCGAACCCGTCGAAGACGTCTGGCGCCAGCACGTAGGTGCCGGCGTTGATGGTGTCGGCGGCCACGGTGCCCGGCGGCGGCTTCTCGACGAACCGATGGATACGACCATGGCGGTCACACTCCACCACCCCGAAGCTGCTGGTGTCGGCGACCCGGGTCAACACCAGGGTGGCGGTGGCGCCAGCCTCGGAGTGGCGAGCCACCACGGCGGCGTAGTCCAGGTCAGTCAGGATGTCGCCGTTGCACACCAAGACCGGCCCCGACTCGCCGGCCCGCAGCAGGTCGCGGCAGGCCCCGGCCGTGTCGAGCGGCTGCGGCTCGCACACCACCGCGACAGGCACACCCATCGCCGAACCCAGCCGCTCCAGCGGCGCGAAGGGCTTGGCTTGCGCGCCGACGAGGAAGGTCGCCCGGTCACAGCCCGCGGTCCGCAGCCGGCGCAGCAGTCCCGCCGCGAACGGCGCACCCACGAACGGCAGCAGGGGCTTGGGCCGGGTGTCGGTCAGCGGCCGCAGCCGGGTGCCCTTCCCGCCGGCGAGGACGATGGCGTGCATGACGGGCTGGGTACCGGCGGAGGCCTACGGAGCGGGCGTGACCCCAGCCCGCGCCGTGGGCTCGCTGACGTCGGCGTCCATGGCCTCGGCGTTGCGCTTGGAGAACGCGATCGCGCCGCCGAGGATGACGAGCGCGACCGCCGCGATGGCGTAGCGCACCGGCTCGTTGTCCTGCAGGTTGATGACGGCGGGCAGGATCAGCAGGGACACCAGGTTCATGACCTTGATCAGCGGATTGAGCGCCGGGCCAGCGGTGTCCTTGAAGGGGTCACCGACGGTGTCGCCGATGACCGCGGCCTTGTGAGCCTCGGAGCCCTTGCCGCCCTCGTGGCCGTCCTCGATGTACTTCTTGGCGTTGTCCCACGCGCCGCCGGCGTTGGACAGGAAGTTCGCCATGAGCTGACCCGTGAGGATGACTGCGGCGAGGAACGCGCCGAGCGCGAAGTAGTTGATCCCGAAGCCGATGATCACCGGCGTGAGCACCGCCAGCAGCGCCGGCGTGGCGAGCTCGCGCAGCGACGCTGCGGTGCAGATGTCGATGACGGGGCCGTAGTCGGGCCGCTTGGTGCCCGCCATGATCTTGCCGTCGGCGAATTGCCGGCGCACCTCCTGCACGACGACGGCCGCCGTTCGGCTAACCGCACGGATCGCCAGGGAGCTGAATAGGAACGCGACGGAGCCGCCGATGAGCAGGCCGATGAATGTCTTGGGGTCCGCGACGTTGATCTGGGTGGCGGCGTCGCGGAACAGCGCGGTGCCGGTGGCCTCCAGCCCCAGCTCCGAGCCGATCGTCTCGATGAAGCTGGCGAACAGCGCGACCGCCGCGATGACGGCCGAGCCGATCGCGAAGCCTTTCGTGACCGCCTTTGTGGTGTTGCCGACCGCGTCGAGGCTGACCATGATCCGTTCGGCCTCGCCGCTGAACTCGCCGGACATCTCGGCGATGCCGGCGGCGTTGTCGGCGACGGGACCGAACGTGTCCTCGCTGACGACTACGCCCGTGGTCGCGAGCATCCCCATGCCGGTAAGCGCGACGAGGTACAGCGAGAACTGCACGTCACCAGCCCCTAGGGCGACCGACACGCCGAGGGCCGCGGCGATCGCAACGATGGCCCACACCGAGGACTCCAACCCCGAGCTGATGCCCGACAGAACCGTCGTCGCGGGGCCGGTGCGCGCCGCCTCGGCAATCTCGCGGACGGGTGAAGTCTCGGTGGAGGTGAAGTACTCCGTGAGCCGGCTGACGGCCTGCGCGAGGACCAGGCCGACCACCACCGCGGCGAACAGCCGCCAGCCGACGTAGGAGACAGTGCCGGCCTCGTTGCCGACGTAGGTCAGCGCCACGGCGCCGGTGCCGATCACGGTCAGGATGCCCGCGATGGCGAAGCCGCGGTTGATCGGCGCCATGGCAGACCGGTCGTTGTCGGTCGCGCGGACGGCGAAGACACCGACGATGGACGCCAGCACGCCGATGGCGCGGGCGATGACGGGGAAGATCAGCCCAACCACCCACTTGCTTGGGTCGTCCGGGTAGATGGACTGGAACGCCGCGACGCCGAGGATGATCGACGCGACCAGCGTGACCTCGTAGCTCTCGAACAGGTCGGCGGCCATGCCGGCGCAGTCGCCGACGTTGTCACCCACGTTGTCGGCGATGGTGGCCGGGTTGCGCGGGTCGTCCTCGGGGATGCCGGCCTCGACCTTGCCGACCAGGTCGGCGCCGACGTCGGCGGCCTTGGTGAAGATGCCGCCGCCCACGCGCAGGAACAGCGCGAGCAACGATCCGCCAAAGCCGAAGCCGATGAGGATCGCCGACGAGGTGTTCTGGAAGAGCATGATGATGATCGTGGCGCCGAGCAGGCCCAGGCCCACGGTGAACATGCCGGCAACCCCGCCGGTGCGGAAGGCGACCTTGAGGGCGGCCGGCAGCGAGCCGTTGCGCGCGGCGGCGGCCGTGCGGACGTTGCCGCGCACCGCCAGGCCCATGCCGATGAAGCCGGTCAGCCCTGACAGAAAGCAGCCGGCCAGGAAGGCCAGCGTCCGGTAGATCCCCGACTCGGCGAAGCTCAGGGCTTCGCTGCCGTCCGGCCGCAGGACCGCCGTGGCGGTGAGGAAGACGACGACGGCAAGCGGCACGAGGATGACGGCGATGGTCCGGAACTGCCGCCGGAGGTAGGCCATCGCCCCCTCCTGGATCGCCCGGGCAATCTCCTGCATCTTGGGCGTGCCCTGATCGGCGGCGAGCACGCCCTTCATGAGGGCGAATCCGACCAAGATGGCCAGCAGGGCGGTACCCGCGGAGAAGGCCAGCCAGAAGTACTCGGCTCCCGCGAGCGTGAACTCCTGGTACCCCCCCTCGGCGGCGAGAACTCCGATCATGATGTGTGCGTCCTTTCAGGTCTTGACGTTACGTAGATCTGGCGGGCGAGGCGTTCGCCGACGGTGCGCTCTTTGCCGTCGACGCGCAAGACGAGCGGGCCGTCGAAGGGGTGCTTCTCACGGACGGCCACCGTGACGCCGGGGCGCAGCCCCAGCGTCTCCAGGAACGCCACCACCTCCGGCTCGGTGGCACCAGGGACGGCGACGACCGCCTCGTCGCCCGGCTCCAGGGAGTACAGCTGCGGGGTGTCCGGGATGTCGGCGGTCTTCGGCGCGGGGATCGGGAAGCCGTGCGGGCAGGTGGCGGGGCGGTCCAGGGCCACGAACAGGCGGTCCTCGACCTCCTGTGGCAGCTGGTGCTCGAAGGTACGCGCCAGGCGGTCCGCCTCGTTCCAGGCGTACCCGAGCATGTCGGCCAGGAAGCGCTCGACGATGCGGTGACGGCGGATGGCTGCGACGGCTGACTGCTTCCCGTCGTCGGTCAGCACCACACCCATGTAGGGGCGGTGCACAACCAAGCCGCGATCGGCGAGGCGCTTGACCGTCGCGGTGACCGTGCCAGGCGTCAGGCCCAAGGCCTCGGCCAGGTCGCCGGTGCGTGCTTCGCCGCCCCCCTTGGTAAGGCGGTACATGGCTTTCAGAGCCTCGCGGTCGGGGTTCGGGTAGGCATGGTTCATGGTCGCGTCGGGACGCAGGATAAGTTTTGGGCTGGCAAAACCGCAAGCGTGTGCAGCCACCCGCGCCACGACGGCGCTCGCACACGGTTGCCGGCGCCACCCAAGCGTGTGCGATCCGCCGCGCTGGCGACGGCAGACGCACACGGTTCAGCGTTGGTGGTGGCGACGCTCCTGAAGCCACCGGAGCAACGACGGTTCACGGCCGTGCTCGCCCTGCGTGTAGATGTCGCCAGGCGCCAGGCCGTCGGGCAGATGCTGCTGGTCGACCCAACCGCGAGGGTCGTCGTGGGGATAGCGGTAGCCGCGACCGTGCCCCAGGCGGGCCGCGCCCCGGTAGTGCGCGTCACGCAGCGGCGCCGGCACCGCCGCGTTGCCAAGCCGGGCCACCGCCTCGTCGGCGCGACCCAGCGCCCGAGTGAGGCTGTTGGACTTGGGCGCCAGCGCCAGATACAGCGCCGCCTCACCCAGGGCGAAGCGCGCCTCGGGCAACCCGACGACGTCTAGCGCCTGGAACGCCGCAACAGCCACCTGCAAGGCAGCGGGGTCGGCCAGGCCGATGTCCTCGCCGGCGAGGATGATCATCCGCCGGGCCAGGAATCGCGGGTCCTCGCCTGCCGCGAGCATCCGCACCAGCCAGTACAGCGCCGCGTCGGGATCCGAGCCGCGCAGCGACTTGATGAACGCGCTGACCTGGTCGTAGTGGTTGTCCGCGGCCTTGTCGTAGCGCAACCTCGGTCCGGCGAGGACGGCGGTCACCATCTCGACCGTGACGCTGTGGCCAGCGCCCCGCTCGGCGGCCAGCAGCGCTGCACCCTCCAGACCGGTCAGCGCGGCACGCGCGTCACCGTCGGCGGCGGCCACCAGCGCCGCAGTGGCGTCGTCGTCGACCACGACGCCCGGCAGGCCGCGCTCGTCGCTGGTCGCCCGCCGCAGCAGGGTACGCACATCATCGTCGGCCAGGGGCTCGAGGCGGTACAGCAGGCTGCGCGACAGCAGCGGGGCGTTCACCTCGAACGAGGGGTTCTCCGTGGTGGCGCCGATGAGCACCAGCAGCCCGTCCTCCACGGCTGGCAGCAACGCGTCCTGCTGGCTCTTGTTGAAGCGGTGGATCTCGTCGATGAACAACACCGTGCGTCGACCGTTGGCCGCCAGCCGGGCGCGGGCCTGCTCGACAGCCGCACGAACGTCCTTGACGCCGGCCGTCACCGCCGACAGCCGCAGGAACCCCGCCCGCGTGGCGCCGGCGATCACCTGCGCGAGGCTGGTCTTGCCGGTGCCCGGTGGCCCCCACAACACGACGCTGCGCAACCGGTCGGCCTCGATGGCAACCCGCAGCGGGGCCCCGGGTCCGATCAGATGTGCCTGGCCGACGACCTCGTCGAGGGTGCGCGGCCGCAGGCGAGCGGCCAGCGGTGCGTCCGCGTCGACGTCACCGGACCGGTCCTGCGGCGGCGGGTCGAACAGGCTCGAGGTCATGACGCCCTTGCGTCGGCCGGACGGTGGCTCAGCGGCTCAGCGGCTCAGCGGCTCAGCGGCTCAGTTTGAAGCTTTCGACCGCGGCGCTGTCGGCGAACGAGAAGGTGTTGCGCACCCGGCTGGCGTCGCGGCACGCCTGCTCGTAGAGCCGGTCGGCGTTGGCGCAGAACGCGTGC
>JALZLC010000252.1 GCA_030858885.1 Actinomycetota bacterium | reverse complement strand
TCGCAGCAGACGCCTTCCTCGTTGCATGGCGGCGGCTCGACGAGGCCCCAAACAGGTCGGACGACCTGCGGGCGTGGCTGTTCGGAATCGCCCGTCACTGCCTCCTCAACAGCCTTCGCGGCCAGGGCCGAGCGAACGCATCCACAACGCCCAGCCCACCCGCCCCTCGTAACAGGTCGCCGGACTGCGCGACCGGCGCACCGAAGTGGCCGAAGTCATTCGACGGGCGACGACATGCGCCCGCCGACGCACCACAGATCGCGAGTGCCAGCCACCCGGAGGGAGGACACGGTTCGCACCCCGGTCGATTCGGTGGAGCTAAGGGGAATCGAACCCCTGACCTCTTCCATGCCATGGAAGCGCTCTACCAACTGAGCTATAGCCCCGGGTATGACGCGGGCCACGATAGCGCAAGGTCTCGCGGGCTCTTCAAGCCACGCTGCCGGCGAAGGTGGGATAGCCCGCCTGACTACACTGGTTGCAGCGCCTCAAGGAGGGACGAACGCCGTGGCAAGGGGCTACGAACCAAGCGAGATCGAGCCGCGATGGCAGCAGGCATGGGCCGATGCCGAGGTGTTCGTCGCCGACGAGGCGAGCCCCAAGCCGCCCTACTACGCGCTGCACATGTTCCCGTACCCGTCCGGCGACATCCACATGGGCCACGTGGAAGCGTTCTCGCTGGCCGACGCGGTCGCCCGCTACGCGCGGCTGCGCGGCTTTGAGGTGATGAACCCCATCGGCTGGGACTCATTCGGGCTGCCCGCCGAGAACGCGGCCATCCAGCGCGGCGTCGACCCCAGGGCCTGGACCTACGCCAACATCGAGACCCACGCCGCGACGATGCGCCGGTTGGGCTTCGCCTGGGACTGGTCACGGCGCCTGCACACCTCCGATCCCGAGTACTACAAGTGGACCCAGTGGCTGTTCCTGCAGCTGTTCGAGGCCGGGTGGGCCTACCGCAAGGACGCGCTGGTCAACTGGTGTCCCACCGATCAGACGGTCCTGGCCAACGAGCAGGTCATCGACGGACGGTGCGACCGCTGCGACTCCGAGGTCACCAAGAAGTCGCTGACCCAGTGGTTCCTGGCGATCACCCAGTTTGCGCAACGGCTGCTGGACGACATGGCCCAGCTGGAGGCGACCTGGCCGGATCGCGTGCTGACCTTGCAGCGCAACTGGATCGGACGCAGCGAGGGTGCCGACGTCACCTTCACCGTCGAGGAGGCCGGCGACGAGGTCGTGGTCTACACCACCCGGCCCGACACGCTGTTCGGGGCGACCTTCTTCGTCGTCGCCCCTGAGCACCCGCGAGCCCGGGCCTGGGCGGAGGGCAGCGGTCGGGCCGTCCAGTTCGACGAGTTCCTGCGGCGCGTGCAGCGCAAGACCGACGTCGAGCGGCAGGCCGCCGAGCAGGACAAGGAGGGCCTGTTCCTCGGCGTCCACGCGGTCAACCCGGTCAACGACGAGCGGCTGCCGGTCTACGCCGCCGACTACGTGCTGATGGACTACGGCACCGGCGCCATCATGTGCGTCCCGGCTCACGACCAGCGAGATCTGGACTTCGCCCGCCAGTACGACCTGCCGGTGCGTATCGTCGTGCAGCCCGACCCGGGTGCGAACGGTTCGGGACAGCTTGACCCCGCAACCATGACCGAGGCCGCCGGCGGCGACGGTGTCCTCGTCAACTCGTCGGGCTACGACGGGCTGCCTTGGCAGGAGGCCAAGCGCCGCATCACGGCCGACCTGGAAGCCAAAGGCCTGGGTCGCGCCGCGGTCAACTACCGCCTGCGGGACTGGCTGGTCTCGCGCCAACGGGCGTGGGGTCCACCGATTCCCATCATCTACTGCGACGGCTGCGGGGTGGTCGGTGTGCCGGTGGAGGACCTGCCTGTCCTCCTGCCCGACGACATGGACTTTGCCGAGGGCAGCGGGTCGGCGCTGGCACGCCATCCCAACTTCGTCAAGGTCGAGTGTCCGCGCTGCGGCGCCGAGGCGCGGCGGGAGACCGACACCACCGACACCTTCGTCGACTCGTCGTGGTACTTCCTGCGCTACTGCTCGCCGCACCGTGGCGACGTGGCGTTCGAGCCCGAGGCGGTGCGGCACTGGATGCCGGTGGATCAGTACACCGGCGGCATCGAGCACGCGATCCTGCACCTGCTGTACGCCCGCTTCATGACCAAGGCGCTGCACGATCTGGGCCACATCGACCTGGTCGAGCCGTTCACACGCCTCAAGTCGCAAGGCATGGTGGTGTCCAGCGGCGCCAAGATGAGCAAGTCGCGCGGCAACATCATCGAGCCAGGTGACGTGCTCGAGCGCTTCGGTGCGGACACGCTGCGCGGCACGATGCTGTTCGCTGGTCCCATCGAGGAGGACATCGACTGGGCTGACGTCTCGGCGGCGGGCATGCACAAGTGGCTGACGCGGTTGCTGCGCCTGGTCGCCGACCACCTCGCCGAGCCCGACGAGGCCGGCGACAGCGACGCGCTGCGCACCGAGACGCACCGCAAGATCGCCGCGGTCACGGCCGACTTCGACGCCTACAAGTACAACACTGCCCTGGCCAAGCTGATGGAGCTGTCCAACGCCGTCAGGGCCACGCTGCAGGCTGGCGGCCGAGGACCGGCGGTCGCCGAGGCGCTGACGGCTTTGGCCACGATGCTGTCGCCGATCTGCCCGCACGTCGCGGAAGAGCTGTGGCACCGCCTCGGCCAGGAGGGTCTGGTCGCCGCCGCGACCTGGCCGACCTACGACGAGGCGCTGCTGGTGGAGGCCACCAAGCGCATCGTCGTCCAGGTCGACGGGCGGGTTCGCGACATCGTGGTGGTGCCGGCTGGCACGGCCAGGGACCAGGTGGAGGCGCAGGGCCGCAGCCGGCAGAACGTCGAGCGCCACCTCGACGGGCGCGACGTCGTCAAGGTCGTCTGGGTGCCTGACCGGTTGCTGAACTTCGTCACCCGCGCCCGGGTCTGACCCCCGGACCCGGGGTGGTGGGGATGCGCTACCGAATCGGTACCGGATCCGCACCACCTTGGCCGTGACAGCGAGGGACGCGGCTGGGCATGCTCGAGGCTGGTGCGGTCCACAGCCGACCGCAAGAAGCTCGGGCGGTGCCGGCGTCGGGCCGTAGCGTCGGTGCGTGTCCGGCCTCCAGTCCCTGCGAGCGCAGCTGCAGCGCTTTGGTTGCACGCCGGCCGAGCTGCTGGCGCTCGCCGTCCTGGCTACGGGCTCGCTGGCGGGACTGGGCCTGGTCTGGTTGGCGGCTGGACCGGGGACGGTGCCGGCTGCTGCGCCGGCACCGACTGCCACGGCGTCGCAGGATCCTCTCGCCGTCACCGAGGCCGAGGTCGTGGTCCATGTCACGGGCCGCGTAGCGGCGCCCGGCGTCTACACGCTGCCAGGTGGTTCGCGGGTCGCTGACGCGCTGGCGGCGGCGGGCGGTCCGCTACCCAAGGCTGCCCTCGAGGCGCTGAACCTCGCGCGGCCGCTGGTCGACGGCGAACAGTTGCTGGTCGGCGATGTGCCTTCCGGGGCGCCGCCGGCTTCGGCTTCCCCCACCGTCCCGCCGGCCTCGGGAGTTCCACCCAGCGCCCCGGCCGCCACACCCGGTGCGACGCCTGCGGCGGCGCCGGTCAGCCTCAACC
>JALZLC010000220.1 GCA_030858885.1 Actinomycetota bacterium | reverse complement strand
ATGAGGCGTCGCCTGTCATCCCTGCTGACCCTGGCCCTGACCATTGGCTTGTTGACCTTCGGCGCGGTACCGGCACTGGCCGACCACGACGCGCTGGCCCCACCGTTCGGGACGGCGATCCAGCCAGGGGACCCGGTGCCCAACCAAGGGCCGCTGGGAGCGTGGGACCACCTGGCCACCATCCCCACCGGCAACCCCCACACCGACCTTGACTTCTTCAAACAGGACGGCGAGGACTACGTGTCGGTCGGCACCCTTGGCACGGGGCCCAACGCCGCCGGGCAGACGATCGTGCAGTTGACCGACAGCGGCCGCGTCGTAGCGCCAACGCCGGGGATCGCCGGCTCAGGATCGATCCGCTATGTCTCCGGCCACCCGTCGGCGGAGTGCCCCTCCAACCCGTTGGACGTGCTCGGCTTGCAGCACGACGTCGAGGCCACGCCCAAGGGCGGGGCCATCCTCAACCGGCAGAACCCCTTCGCGGTCGAGAGTCGCACCCAGCTCATCATCGACGCGACGGACGCGCCGGGACGCTGCCACGACGGTGGCGAAACCGGACCTGCCGGCTCGGTGCCGCAGGGCGGCCTGGAGATCATCGACGTCACCAATGTCAACAACCCCGTCGAGATCGGCCTGACCAGCCACATCGGCGAGGGGCACACGGTCAACGTCGACCCCAAGCGGCCTCACATCGCCTACGCCGTGACGTCCGACGCGGTCAGCCTCAACGCGGACAAGAGCCGTCAGAACCAGGACCCCAAGGACTCTGACCGCTTCGACCTCGACGGCTTCGAGGTCGTCGACCTGTCGTCGTGCATGAACTTCCCCGCTGGCACCAGCGTGGCCAAGAAGCGCCAGAGCTGCCAGCCCGAGGTGTACCGCTACCGCTACCCCACCACGGAGATCTCGCTGGGGACCATCGTCAAGGACACCGTCTACGGCTGCCACGAGCTCGAGGTCTACCCCGACGACAAGCTGGCCTGCGGCAGCGGTGCCGCCGCCATCGCGCTGGACATGCGCCCGTCGTTCAACAACAGGGGCACGCCCAACGACTACACCGACGACAAACCCAATGGCACGCCACTGCCGTGCCGGGTGCGTGCCAGTTCCTCACTGGCGGCCTACCAGACGGGCGCGAAGGTCACCGACTGCGTCGTCGGGCGCAACGGCGTCGACCTGACCATTCCGGGCTGGCTGAAGATCGGCGCGCCCAAGCTGCGCGAGCCGCGTCACCTGGGCAGTGCCTACCACATGGGCCGCAACGGCCCGCGACCCTCCACCGAGGACATCGACTTCGACCACGAGGCCGAGTTCACCGCCTCCGGCAAGTTCCTGATGGCCACCGACGAGCGCGGCGGCGGCGTGGTACCGCCGGGCGCCACCTGTGCCACCGGCATCGACAACCCCCAGGGCAACGGCGGCATCCACGCCTACGCCACCTCAAGGTTGGACACCCGCCGGCCGGGTTCGGCCAGCGAGGCCGACAAGGCCTACGCCCGCACCCCCTCCGGGGACAAGGCGATCTACCGCGTGACACCGCGTACCGGCGCGGAGGCCACCACCTGCACCGCCCACGTGATGCAGCAGATCCCCGGGCAGAACCGGATCTTCATGGGCTGGTACTCGCAGGGCACGCAGGTCGTCGACTTCGTCGAGCGTTCCAACGGCACCTTCGAGTTCCGCGACGCCGGCTACTTCATCCCGGCCGACGCCAACCAGTGGGTCTCCCACATCTTCAAGACCAAGCGCAACGCCGACGGCACCTACACCTACTGGGGCGTCGCCGGAGACTTCAAGATCGACTCCGGTCGTAACTCGATCGAGGTCTACAAGGTGACGCTGCCGGCCCCGCAGCCTTGCTCGTCGAGCGGCACCACCTGCACGCCTGGTGGCGTGCCGCAGTCCTCGACGACTACCGCCGACCTGGGGCTGGCGCTGGCCGGCCTCCTGGTCCTGCCCACCGCTGCCGTAGTCGGCCGCCGCCGCCGGCAGCGGCGTGGGACTACGACTACCAGCGGCTAGGTAAGGGCCACCGCCAGGACGGCGGTGGCGACGAAGACGCACGACACCAGGAGCGCGGGGCCCCGGGGCCCGCGCTCCGGTGCGTCCGCTTCCCCCGCCCGCCGGCGGGCGATCACCGCGCTAACCACCCCGCCGGCGGTCAGCACCGCGACCTGCAGCAACGCGAGGCTCGGGTTGACCAGTGGCGTCGGGTTGACGACCACCTCGACACCGAACGGCGTCCAACCGCGCCCGAGGGGATCGGCGGACAGCGCCGGTAGCAGCTGCAGGCTGGTCAGCAGCCGGCTGCGCGCCAGCGCACCTGTGATCAGGATGGCCGCGACCGTCGGCACCGCCGCCGCGGTGACCGTGCCGCGGCTGGGCTTCCGGCGGCCAGCCGCGCGCAGCAACGCCATCGCCACGGCGCAGCTGACGGCCAGGCCAACGCTCCCGTCCAGCGCTGCCCCGGTCCCCATGGCCAGGTCGTCGCGCAGCTGGGAGTTGTGCAGCAGCCAGAACAGCCCGCCCCCAGCGAGGATCCCGAGGACGAGGTCGGCGTTGCGCGGCGGCACCCACCCCGACAGTCCCGAGCGGCGCAGCCGCGCAGTCCAGCCGAACAGCAGCGTGAACACCTCCGCGCGCGCCAGCCACTGCCGTCGGCCCAGCAGCAGGCAGCCGGAGACGGTGACGAGGGTGTAGACGGCCAATGCCGTGCTGACGGCACGCGGCGACAGCGCCGCGTCGAATCCGTACAGGTACCAGGCCAACGCGGCAGCGCCAGGCAGCGCCCATACGACGCTCGTCGACCTCGGGTTCTCGGGAGGGTCGTCGCCAGCCAGGGGTGCGGCGAACCTCGCCAAGGTGTCCCAGGGATTCAGCCACGGCCACACCCGTCCCACGACGGCGCTGACGATCAGTAGCACCGGCCAGGCCGCGCCGACGACGAGCGCCGGCGCGATGTTCTCCAGCTCGGCGGGGTTACCAAGACGCCCGGCGACGATCGCCAGCACCAGCAGCGCCACGCCGATGACGCGCGTGACCCACCGCGGCGCGCTCAGGCGGTCGCCATCGCCGACGCTGTCGTCGGATCCTTTGTTCTCGGCACGGGCCGAGCCGACATCCTCATCCCGGTCGGCGTCAGTTCGCGGGCGGGCGAGCCGGTCGGCGACCGCCAGCAGGCACAAGGACACGGTCGCCATCACCAGCGGCGAGACCGGCAGCCCGGCCGGCTCGGTAAGGGGATGGGCAAGCAGCATCAAGGCAGCATAAGAGGGCGGCCGGGTGGCCGGGGCCGGCGCGCCGCCTAGATTGACCGCGATGCGCATCGCCTTCTTCGGCACTCCCGCCGCCGCCGTGCCCGCCCTCGAGGCGTTTCTACACGCGCCGGGCGTCGAGGTGGCGGCCGTGGTCACCAATCCCGACCGCCCCAGCGGCCGAGGGCACCGGCTGCAGGCCCCACCGATCAAGAACACCGCGGCCGGCGCCGGTGTCGCGGTGTGGCAGCCGCAGCGCGCCCGCGAGATCCGTGAGAACCTGACGCGTCTCGCGGTGGACGCCTGCGCGGTGGTGGCCTACGGGGCGCTGCTGCCCGTCGACATGCTGGCCGCCGGCGGGCGGGGCTTTGTCAACCTGCACTTCTCGTTGTTGCCGGCATGGCGAGGGGCGGCACCGGTGACCCACAGCCTGCTGGCGGGGAACTGCGAGACGGGCGTCACCTGCTTCGTGCTCGAGCAGGGCATGGACACCGGTCCCGTCCTGGCACGGCGCGCGGTGACAGTCGGCGACGACGAGACCGCGGGGGCGCTGACGCAGCGGTTGGCCCTGCTCGGCGCACCTCTGATGGTCGAGGCGGTCGCGGGCCTGGTGGACGGGTCACTGACGCCTCAGCCCCAGGACCACGAGCACGCCACCTATGCCCCCAAGGTGGCTCCCGCCGACGCGAAGCTGGACTGGACTGCGCACGCTGCCGTGCTGGAGCGGGCCGTTCGCGCCTTCAACCCGGCCCCCGGGGCATGGACCACGCTGCGCGGCGAACGGCTCAAGATCCACGCTGCGCTGCTGGCCGGGGCGGAGATCGGCGCCGCAGCCGCGGTGCCCGGCCAGGTGGCTGGTTTGGGCCCCGAGGGACCGGTCATCGCCTGCCGTGGCGGCGGTCTGGTGCTGGTGGAGGTGCAGCCGGCAGGCAAGCCGCGCATGACCGGCAGCGCCTTCGCCAACGGGTACCGGCCGCACGGGGAGTACCTGGGTGAGTGAGCCCGCGAGTCCGACGACGGACCCGTCCGACAGCGACGCTGCGCCGGTGGGCGCTGCCTCCCGGGCGGTGGCGTGGCGGGTGCTGCGCCGCGTGCACGCCGACGGGGCCTGGTCGGGCCCCGCGCTGGACACGGCGCTGCGGCGGTCCGGATTGGGAGCGCGAGACCGGGCCTTCGCCGCGAACCTGGCCTACTCCACCCTGCGGTGGGAGGGCACCTTGGACTGGGCGCTGCGCAGCGTGGTCGACCGGCCGCTGGAGCAGGTGCAGCCCGAGGTGCTCGACGTCCTGCGCCTCGGCGCCTGGCAGCTGCTGTACTCAGCGGTGCCAGACCGCGCCGCCGTCGGCACCGCCGTGGACGTCGCTCGTGGCGAGGTCGGTGTCGGGGCCACGGGGTTCGTCAACGGCGTGCTACGCGGACTGAGCCGGCGCAAGGACGGGCTGCCATGGCCTGGAGAGCACGACAAGCGCGGCCTGGCGTTGCGGACCGGCTACCCGCCATGGGTGGTGGCCGAAGCCGAGGTGCGCTTCGGCAACTCCGCGCGCGACGTGCTGTTGGCGGGCAACGAACCGCCGGGGGTGACGCTGCGAGCCGTCGTGGATCGCGAGGCACTGACCGCCGAGTTGCGCGCGGAGGGGCTCGAGCCGCGATCCGGTGCGCTGGCGCCTGAGGCGCTCGGCGTGCGCGGCGCCGACCCCGCGACGATCCCCGCGGTGGCGCAGGGCCGGGCGGTGGTGCAGGACGAGGCCTCGATGGTCGTCGCCCGCGCCCTGGCCGCCGGCCAGGCCGCTCGTTGGCGAGCGCTGGACCTGTGTGCCGCTCCAGGCGGCAAGACCACGCACTTGGCGCAGCTGGGAGCCACGGTGGCGGCGGCCGATCTCCGCCTCGCAAGGGCCCGGCTAGTGGCCCGGGCCGCCGACCGCACCCGCGCGCAAGTGGCAGAAGCCGGTAACCGATCCGCAGCGCAGAACCCGAGCGGGCGGGTGCTCGGCGTCGTCGCGGCCGACGCCGCGCGACCGCCGTGGAAGCCCGGCACCTTCGACGGGGTGCTGCTCGACGCCCCCTGCACCGGCCTCGGCGTGGTGCGCCGCCGACCCGAGCTGCGCTGGCGGCGGGAGGCCGGTGACGTCGAACGGCTGGCCACACTCCAGCTGACCCTGCTGGAGGCCGCGGCCGAGCTGGTGCGACCCGGCGGGGTGCTGGTCTACAGCGTGTGCACCTGGACGGTCGCGGAGACCTCGGGGGTCGTCTCCCTGTTCGCCGCGCTGCACGGCGACCGCTTCACTGCGCAGGACACTGCGGCGGCGGGCGGCCTCGACAGCGGACCAGGTGCGGGGGTGCAGCTCGACCCGTTCCACCATGGCACCGACGGGATGTACCTGTGCCGTCTGCGGCGGCGGTCCTGACCGGGACCGGTACCCTCTGGTGCATGCCGGAGACCATCCTCGTGGCCGACAACGAACCCGACATCCTGCGGTTCGTGGAAGCCAACCTGCGCATGGAAGGCTTCGAGGTGGCGCTGGCGCTCGACGGCGAGGAGGCCCTGCGCAAGGCCATCGACGAACGGCCGTCGCTGGTGTTGCTCGACGTGCTGATGCCGCGGCTGGACGGCTTCGAGGTCTGCCGGCGGCTGCGAGCGGACCCGCGCACCTACCAGATTCCGATCATCATCCTGACCGGGAAGTCGTTGACGGTGGACAAGGTCGTCGGCTTGACGGCGGGCGCCGATGACTACGTGCTCAAGCCCTTCGACCCGATCGAGCTGGTGGCTCGCGTGCGCACCACCCTGCGCCGCGCCTCCGACCTGCGGTCGACCTCCCCGCTCACGGGCCTGCCGGGCAACCACCGCATCGACGCCGAGCTGCGGCGGCGGCTGGCTGACCGCGAGCCGCTGGCGGTCCTGTACGCCGATCTCAACGGCTTCAAGTCCTTCAACGACCGCTACGGGTTCCTGCGCGGCGACGACGTCATCATCCTGACCGGCGACCTCCTGGTGGAGGCGCTGCGCGAATGCGCGTCGAAGGGGTGGTTCGTCGGCCATGTTGGCGGCGACGACTTCATGGTGGTCTGCCGACCCGAGGAGCTTGACGGGGTCTGCAGCTACGCCGTCGAGCGCTTCGACGAGCGGGTGCACAAGCTGTACGACCCGGCTGACCTTGAACGCGGTTACGTCGAGGTGCCCGACCGCCAAGGGCAGCTGCGGCCGTTCCCGCCGGTGACGCTGGCGGTGGGGGTCGCCTCCACCGAGAAGCGGGCCTTCGCCGACCATCGCGAGATCGTGCAGGTCGCCACCGAGATGAAGGCGTTCCTCAAGGAGCATCAGCGCAGCACATCCGCCTACGCCGTCGACGGCCGCGCGGCGGAGGCGGAGTAGGACCCCGCGGACGGTGGCCCCGAAGGGTGCGCACAAGGGCTGCGACGTGCCGGGTGATGAGGCCCTGATGCGTCGTGCGCTCGTGCTCGCCGAGCACGGCCGTACCACCGTCTCCCCCAACCCCCTGGTCGGCTGCGTCATCGCCCGCGACGGCGAGATCGTCGGTGAGGGGTTCCATGCACGGGCCGGGGGCCCCCACGCCGAGGTCGTGGCCTTGCAGTCGGCAGGGGACTCAGCCGCTGGTGCCACGGCCTACGTCACGCTTGAGCCGTGCGCCCATTCCGGTCGGACGCCAGCGTGCACGCAGGCGTTGGTGACCGCCGGGATCAGGCGGGTGGTCGCGGCGCTACCAGACCCACATCCGGTTGCCGGGGGCGGCGCCGACCGGCTGCGGTCCGCGGGCGTGCGGGTAGACCTGGGTTGTTGCCAGGAGGAGGCGCGGCTGCAGAACGTGGTGTTCCTCCACGGCCTGGCCACGGGCCGGCCGTTCGTCGTGATCAAGGCGGCCGTCAGCCTCGATGGGCGGATCGCCGCTGCGGACGGCACGTCGCAGTGGCTGACCGGCGAGCAGACGAGACAGCGGGCGCATCAGCTTCGCGCCGCAGCCGACGCCGTCATCGTCGGCTCGCAGACCGTGCTGGACGACGACCCCGCCCTGACGGTGCGCGTGCCCGGCTACGACGGTCCACCGCCCCTGCGGGTGGTGCTGGACCGGCGAGGACGGGTGCGTGGGGGCCAGCAGGTTCTCGACGCCGCCGCGCCGACGTTGCTGCACCGCGGTGGTCTGGACGAGCTGCTGGCGGTGCTGTGGGCCCGAGGGGTCCGTAGCTCGCTGGTCGAGGGTGGCGCCTCGGTGGTCGCCGCGTTCCTGCGCGCCGGTCTGGTCGACCGGCTGGTGCTGCACGTCGCGCCCGTGCTGTTGGGTGCGCGGGGCCGTCCGCTGGTCGCCGGCGACTGGCCGGCGACACTGGCCGCTGCAGCGCGGCTGCGCCTGCACGACGTGGAGCAGGTCGGCGACGATGTCCTG
>JALZLC010000198.1 GCA_030858885.1 Actinomycetota bacterium | reverse complement strand
CATCAGGATTCTGCTTATGCAACACATTCGTGATCGCCGCCGTCAACGTCGTCTTACCATGATCAATATGACCAATCGTGCCAACATTCAAATGCGGCTTCGTCCGCTCAAACCTGCTCTTCGCCATCTCGCTGCTCTCCTTACTACCTGGTGAACGTGATCGGGCTAAGTCCTGCGGGGTGGCGGGCCGTCGGCGCCCGGCCGGAGTGGGCTAAAGGCTTCTCCCGCCCCGGAGGACGGGTGCCGACGGCCCGATGGAGCATCATTCACCGCGCACCTTGGCGATGATCTCGGTCGCCAGGGAGTTCGGGACCTCTTCATAACCGCTGAACTGCATGGTGTAGGTGGCCCGGCCCTGTGTCTTGGATCGCAGGTCCGTGGCGTAGCCGAACATCTCGGCCAGCGGCACCTTGGCGTTGATCACCTGACTGTTGCCGCGAGCGGTCATGTGCCCGATGCGGCCGCGACGGCCCGACAGGTCGCCGATGACGTCCCCCATGTAGTCGTCGGGGGTCACCACCTCGACGTCCATGATGGGCTCCAGCAGGGTGGCGCCGGCCTTGCGGGCAGCTTCCTTCAGCGCCATGGAGCCGGCGATCTTGAACGCCATCTCCGACGAGTCGACGTCGTGGTACGCGCCGTCGGTGAGAGTGGCGCGGATGTCGACCAGCGGGTAGCCGGCCAGCACACCGCCTTCCATGGCTTCCTTGATGCCGTGACCGACCGAAGGAATGTACTCGCGCGGGATGGCCCCGCCCTTGACGGCGCTGACGAACTCGAAGCCGCCGATCTGGCCGGTTTCCTCGTCGACTCTCGGGGTCTCGGCCAACGTGCCGGTCGGCTCCAAGTTGATGACGATCTCAGCAAATTGCCCCGATCCACCCGTCTGGCGCTTGAAGCGCAGGAGGTGGTCGTTGATCGGCCTGCGGATGGTCTCGCGGTAGGCGACCTGTGGCTTGCCGACGTTGGCGTCGACTTTGAACTCGCGCAGCAGGCGGTCGACGATGACCTCCAGGTGCAGCTCGCCCATGCCGCCGATGATGGTCTGACCCGTGTCCTCGTCGGTGTGGACCCGGAAGGTCGGGTCCTCCTCGGACAGCTTCTGCAGGGCGGTGCCCAGCTTCTGCTGGTCGGCCTTGGTCTTGGGCTCGATGGCGATGTGAATGACCGGCTCGGGGAAGATCATCGTCTCCAGCAGCACGGGGGCCGACGCGTCGCACAGTGTGTCGCCGGTCGTCGTGTACTTGAGGCCGACCGCCGCCACGATGTCGCCGGTGAAGGCCGCCTCGCGGTCCTCGCGGTGATTGGCGTGCATCTCCAGGATGCGCCCGATTCGCTCCTTGCGGTCCTTGGTCGAGTTGACGATCGCCTCGCCTTGGTCGACCTGACCCGAGTACACCCGGAAGTAGGTGAGCTTGCCGACGTACGGGTCGGACATGATCTTGAAGGCCAGCGCGCTGAACGGCTCGGACTCGTCGGCCTTGCGCTCCATGGGCTCGCCGCTGCGCACGTCCACGCCCGTGATCGCGGGCACGTCCATCGGGCTCGGCAAGTAGTTGACGACGGCGTCGAGCAACAGCTGCACACCCTTGTTCTTGAAGGCGGTCCCGCACAGCACCGGCGTGATGACGTTGTCGATGGTGGCGTTGCGGATGCCGTGGCGGATCTCCTCGCGACTGAGATCCTCACCCTCGATGAACTTCACCAGCAGCGTCTCGTCGGTCTCCGAGATCGCCTCCACCAGCGCGGCTCGGTACTGCGTGGCGCGCTCGGCCAGCTCGGCAGGAATCTCGGCATCGTTCCACTTGCTGCCGAAGTCGTCGCCGGAGCCCTCCCAGACGCGAGCCTTCATGTCGACCAGGTCCACCACGCCGACGAAGTCGCTCTCGGCGCCGACGGGTAGCTGCAGGGCCACGGGCGTAGCCCCGAGCCGCTCGCGGATGGAGTCGAAGGAGGCATAGAAGTCCGCCCCCGTGCGGTCCATCTTGTTGATGAAGCAGATGCGCGGGACGAGGTACTTGTCGGCCTGACGCCAGACCGTCTCGGACTGCGGCTCCACCCCGGACACGGCATCGAAGACCGCCACGGCGCCATCGAGGATGCGCAGGCTGCGCTCCACCTCGACGGTGAAGTCGACGTGTCCTGGTGTGTCAATGATGTTGATGATGTGACCGTCCCACTCGCACGTGGTGGCGGCCGAGGTGATCGTGATGCCGCGCTCCTGCTCCTGGACCATCCAGTCCATGGTGGCGGCGCCTTCGTGCACCTCACCCATCTTGTAGTTGCGACCGGTGTAGTACAGGATGCGCTCGGTCGTCGTGGTCTTGCCCGCGTCGATGTGGGCCATGATCCCGATGTTGCGGGTCAGGCCGAGTGGATGCTTTCGCTTCGCCATGAATCTGTCCTCGTGCATCTGTTCTTGAAGCTCTCGAAGAAGCCTGAGCTACCAGCGGTAGTGCGCAAAGGCCTTGTTGGCCTCGGCCATCTTGTGTGTGTCCTCGCGGCGCTTGACCGCTGCACCCATGCTGTTGCTGGCGTCGAGCAGCTCGTTGGCCAAGCGCTCGGCCATGGTGTGCTCGCGGCGTGCCCGCGAGTACATGGTGATCCAGCGCAGGGCCAGCGTCGTGCCGCGGCCCTGGCGCACCTCGATCGGCACCTGGTAGGTCGCGCCGCCGACTCGGCGTGACTTGACCTCCAGCGCCGGCTTGACGTTGTCCAGCGCCTTCTTGTACGTGGACACCGGGTCGGCGCCGTTGCGCTGCTGCATCAGGTTGAAGGCGTCATAGACGATGTGCTCGGCCAGCGAGCGCTTGCCACCCAACATCACTTGGCTGACCAGCTGGGTGACCAGCGTGGAGTGGAACTGCGGATCGCCGACCAGCTTGCGCTTGGGCGCGGGACCTTTGCGGGGCATTCCTTACCCCTCCTTCTTGGCGCCGTACTTGCTGCGTGCCTGCTTGCGGTCACGCACGCCGCTGGCGTCCAGCGCCGCGCGGATGACCTTGTAGCGGACCCCCGGCAGGTCCTTCACCCGCCCACCGCGCACGAGCACGATGGAGTGCTCCTGCAGGTTGTGACCCTCGCCCGGGATGTACGCGGTGACCTCGATACCCGAGGACAGCCGGACACGACAGACCTTGCGCAGTGCCGAGTTCGGCTTCTTCGGCGTCGTGGTGTAGACGCGCGTGCAGACGCCCCGCCGCTGCGGCGATCCCTTCAGGGCGGGTGTCGAAGCCTTGTCGGTCTTGGCTTGGCGAGCTTCGCGGACGAGTTGCTGAATGGTAGGCATGCAGATTCCTCGGATGGCCCCTCCCCGGTCCACGGGGTCGGGCGTTTCGCTAGCTGTTTCGGCGCACCGTTCGGTGGACCTGATGGTGGCGCCGTGGTCGGCCAACACCGCCTGGCGCGCGGCGCCACGGTGGTGCACCCGCGGGAAA
>JALZLC010000181.1 GCA_030858885.1 Actinomycetota bacterium | reverse complement strand
GGTTCCGCCGGGAGCAGTCCTGGCGCTGGCGCTGCCCGAAGGTGCCGTGCTGACCGAGGCGCACCTTGACCGGCGCGGGCCCGCCGCGGGACTCGCCGAAGGTCTGCGGGCCGTGCCCATCCCCAGCGAGGACGGCTGGGGCGTCGTCCCCGGCGGGTGGGTGGACGTGTGGGTCCTGGGGGCCGGGGACATGCCGGCGCAGCTGGTTGCGGAGTCGCGGCCGGTCCTGGAGGTCAACCACGATGACGCTGGCAGCACGGCGCTGGTGGGGTTGGAGGCCGCCGAGGTAGGCCCGGCCAACAGCGGTCTGGCCCTCGGGCGTGTCCTGCTGGCCCACGCGCCCCCGCCGTGACCTCGGCGACCGCGTGAGCGTCCACTGGCCACCTCAGGCGCCGGCCAGCGTCATCCCCTCCAGCAGCAGCGTCGCGCCGCCCATGCCGCCACCGAACGGCAGGAAGCGAAGATCCGATCCCACCGCCACCAGCCCGGCCAGCATCCCGGGGATCGTCCCAGCGACCGTGGCCTCGCGGACCGGCTCGGCGAAGGCGCCGTCGCGCACCATCAGCCCCGCGGCCCCCACGCTGAAGTCGCCGGAGATCGGGTTGGCACCCGAGTGGACCCCCAGCACCTGCTGGCAGTAGAAGGCGGTGCCGGCACGCGCGAGCAGCGCCTCCTGATCCTCGGCTCCTGGGTCGAGGAACAGATTGGTCGGGCTGATCGAGGGCGGTGACTTGAAGCCGCTGCGGCTGGCGTTGCCAGTGCTGGAGGCGCCGCCCCTGGTCGCCGTGTAGGTGTTGTGCAGCCAGCCGGCCACCACGCCGCCCTCGATCAGCGGCGTCCGCCCGGTCGGCACGCCTTCGCCATCCCACGGCGCGGAAGCGGGCCCGCCCGGCAGGCGCCCGTCGTCGACCAGCGTCAGGTGCGCGGGACCGACCGACTCTCCGAGCTGCTCGGCGAACAGGCTGCGGCCCTTCTGCACCGACTCGGCGGACAGCGCGCCGGCCAGCACCCCCAGGAACGAGGCGGTGGCGTAGGGGTCGAACAGGATCGGCAGGCGCGCGCTGGCAGGCTGGCGGCCACCGAGCAGCCGCGTGGCTCGGGCGACGCCCTCCCGCGCGGCGGCTTCTACGTCCAACTCGGACGGTAGCCGGGCCATGTCCAGGCCGAAGGCGGCGGTGGTGCGCCCGTGAGCCTCGGCGAGCACCTCGACGAAGCAGAACGCGTCGCAGCGCCGGTAGCTGCCACGGGTACCGGCGGTGGAGGCGATGGCGGCGGTCGTGACCGTATCGCCGTACTGGGCGGTGTCCACGCCCTTGATCGACGGTGCCGCGCGCGCGGCGGTCTCCAACCGCACCGCCAAATCGACCTTGTCGCTGGTCTCCACCGTGGCGAATGCGTCGTCGTACAGCTCGGGCATCGCCTCCGGCTGCCCGCCTGCCGGCAGGACGTTGGCCTCGTCAGGTGTGCCCACCGTGGCGTTGGACCGAGCCTCGGCCAGCGTCTCGGTCAGGGCGTCCTCGCTCAGGTCGGCGGTATAGGCGTACCCGACGCGGCCGTCGGCCACGACGCGGATGCCGACGCCGCGAGTGCGCGCCCACGACAGCGATTCGGCGGCGGCGTCGTAGGCCTTGATCGTGGTCTCGGTCGAGTCCACGCCGTAGGCCTCCACCCCCTCAGCGGGGTGGGCACGCTCGACCACGCGGTCCAACAACCCGAGCAGCTCACCATTCACTCGCCGGTCCCTCCCACGGTGATGCGGCCGATCAGCAGCGTCGGGTTGCCAAGCCCCGCCGGCACGCCCTGGCCGTCCTTGCCGCAGATCCCCTGCCGGACGTCGAAGTCGCTGCCCACCGCCGCGATCCGCGCGATGACGCTGGGCCCGTCACCGACCAGGTTGGCGCCGCGCACGGGATGGGTGAGCTCCCCGTCGACGATCAGGTGCGCCTGATCCACGCCGAAGACGAAGTCGCCCGAGGCCGGGTCGACCTGGCCCCCGCCCAGCGCGTCGCAGTACAGGCCACGCTTGACGCCGCGCACGATCTCGGCGGGATCGTCGGCACCGGGCAGGATGTAGGAGTTCGTCATTCGAGGAATCGGCAGGAAGGCGTAGGACTGGCGGCGGCCGTTGCCGGACCGGCTGGTCCCCAGTTCGGCGGCGCGCAGCCGGTCGGTCAGGTAGTCGGTGCAGACGCCACGGTCGAACAGCACCGTGCGCTGTGCGGGCGTGCCCTCGTCGTCGAGGCCGAAGCTGCCCCAAGCCCCCGGATCGGTGGCGTCGTCCACGCCGGTGAGCAGGTCGCTGCCGATCTTCTCGCCACTGCGCCCTCCGTAGACGCTGGCGCCCTTCGCGACGATGTCGGCTTCCATGCCGTGCCCGCAGGCCTCATGGAACAGCACACCGCCACTGCCGGCGGAAAGGACCACGGGCAGCTCACCGGCCGGCGCGGGCTTGCTGTCGAGCATCAGCACCGCCCGCTCGGCCGCGACCCGGCCGACGTCGCCGGGCGGGTGGCGGTCGAGCAGTTCGAGGCCGATGGCGGCTCCCGGCCCCTCGTAGCCGGTCTGGATGATGCCGTCACGGGCGGCGACCACCTGGGCGACGAGGCGGGTGCGAACACGCTCCTCGGCCGAGCTGTGACCCTCGGAGTTGGCGAGGTAGACCTGCTGGCGGGCGTCGGACCACAAGACCGTGACCTGGCGGACGTCGCCGGACACCGCGCGGGCGGCCTCGTCGGCCTCCCGCACCACCTCGACCAGGCGAGGGCCGTCAGCGGTCAGCGGGTCAACGGCTGCGGGATGGCTGATCTCGGCCCGCACCCGGCGCAGGTCGGCCACGTTGCCCGAGCCGTCACCAGCGACGGCGGCGGCGGCCACCTTGGCGGCCTCGATCAGCGCATCGCGGGTCAACACGTTGGTGTAGGCGTAGCCCGTCTGACGACCGCGAAGGACGCGGATACCGGCACCTCGGTCCCGCCCGGAGGTCAGCTCCTCGACCTTGCCGTCGTCCAGGCGCAGGGTGCGCCCGCGGCGCTGCTCGGCGTAGACCTCGGCGAAGTCTCCGCCGCTGCCAAGCGCCGCGGACAGCACGGCCCGCACATCGGCATCGTCGAGCGTGAAGGACTCAGTCATGGTCGCGCAGCCTAGGCGGTGACCCGCTGGTGTTGTCCATTCGTGGACACTGACCGGACCCACGGTCCGCTCGGCGTCCACAAATCACGCATGAGCCTCAACGTCAGGCGTGCGTCTCGACGGCGATGGAGCCTGGCTTGACGAACGGCGCCCGCTTTCACACCATACGGGGTAGTGCAGATGCTGACCGGGCCGCTCGCCGCCTTCGCGCTGCTGCTGGTCGTCGCCGCAGGACCGAAGATCGTCCGGCCGCAATCGACGCTGCGGGCGTTGTCCTCAGTGGGGTTACCGCGGTCGGCGACGGCGGTCCGCCTGCTGGGCGGCGCCGAGGTCGCCGTCGGCGCCGGCGCGCTGGTCATCGGCGGGCCGCTGTTCGCCGCGCTGGTGGCTGCTTCCTACCTGGTCTTCGCGGCCTTCGTGGCGCTGGCGTTGGTGCGCGGCGGCGCGCTGGCGTCCTGCGGCTGCTTCGGCACACCGGACACCCCACCCACCCGCTTGCACCTGGTCGTCAACGCCATTGCCGCAGCGGTGGCGATCGCCGTCGCCGTCAACCCCGGCCCGGCTCCCCTTGCGCAGCTCGGCAGCCAGCCGCTGGCGGGCCTACCCTTCCTGGTGCTGGTCGGCTGCTGCACCTGGTTCACGTACCTTTCGCTGTCGGCCCTGCCCGCCCTCCGCCGCCCCGCGGGAGCCACCCGATGAGCCGCAGACGATGAGCCGCACGCTGGTCGAGCGCAGCGCCGCGTTCCTGCAGGCCCGCACCTCGCGACGCAGCTTCCTGGCCAAGGCCGCGGTCGTCGGGTCCGCGCTGGCTGCCGCTCCGGCCACCTACCTGCTGCGCCCCGGCTCGGCCTACGGGGCGGTGTGCGGCCCGGACAGCTCCTGCAGCGCCGGTTACACCGTCTTTTGCTGCTCGATCAACCGTGGGATGAACAAGTGCCCGCCCGGCACCTTCGTCGGGGGGTGGTGGAAGGCGGACAGCTCGGCCTACTGCTGCTCGTCGGACGGGCAGCGGCGCGCGCGCTACTACATCGACTGCCAGGGTCGTTGCACCGACTGCAAGTCAGGCTGCAGCGACTCGTTCTGCGACTCCAGTTGCGTCAACTGCCGCTGCCGCTGCGGCACCAACTCCTCCTGCGACCAGCGCCGGGCGTGCTGCAACTACTTCCGCTACGGCCAGTGCCACCAGGAAATCGGCTGCGGCGGACCGGTGGCCTGCCGCGTCGTCACCTGCACGCCCCCCTACCGGCTGTACGACTCCTGCGGCACCACGAATCTGGTCGATCAACGCACCGTGGCGCATACCGCTCCCTGCCTGGCAGGACGGTGTGACTGAGCCATGACCGCGCTGGTGGTCGTCGAGGCCCTCGCCATCGTCATGCTCGGCATCCTGGTGGCGGGCCTGCTGCGCAGCCACGCCGAGATCCTGCGCAGCTTGCACCAGCTGGGGGTCGGCCTCGATGACGAGCACGACCACGGCAACGCCGACTTCTCGGTGCAGCCCGGGCTCCCAGAGCCCGGCCGCGCGTCGACTCCCGCCCACGACCTGTCCGGAGTCACCCCCGACGATGAGACCGTGGCGCTCGGG
>JALZLC010000153.1 GCA_030858885.1 Actinomycetota bacterium | reverse complement strand
CCTCGCTGCGCGACAGCTGTCGGATGCTGGCGAGGGTGTAGCGCCCGAACCTCGGCATTGCCGACCATCTGCTGACGGGTAGGTAGGTGGCGAGCGCCACGTACTCGCGGTCGGGTTGCGGTTGGGTGAACCAGGTCCAGGGCTTCTCAGTCGCCTTCATGCAGACTCCCTTCGGCAGCTAGCAGGCGAGGCTATCCACCGGCCGCAGTCGACAGCGCCCGCCTGGTCAAGGCGACGGGGGCCAACGACCGCGGCGGTGGCGGGTCGGAAAGGGCGCAACGTGCCGATCGTGGTGGTGGTGTTCGCGCTGGCTGCTTCCAGCGCGCTGATCGGCGGCGGCGTCATCGGTGCCTTCTTCCGGCCGCCCCCACGAGTGCTGGCCGTGGCGTTGGCGTTCGCTAGCGGCGCGCTCATCGCCGCTTTGGCCTTTGACCTGTTCGAGGAGTCCTTCCGCTCCGGTGGCGCCTACTACGCGGGTGGCGGACTGCTCGCCGGTGCGACGGTGTTCATCGCCGTCGACTCGTTGCTCGACCGCCGCATGGCCGCCAAGGGCGACGATGTCTCCGGCTTCGCACTGCTTGCCGCGGTGGTGCTCGACGGGATCCCGGAGAACCTGGCACTGGGCATCTCCCTGCTGGCATCTCCTTCTCCGACCCAAGCCCTGCCGCTGTTGATCGGTATCTTCGCCTCCAACCTGCCCGAAGCGCTCGGCGGCGCGCTGGGCATGCGACAGCAGGGTCGCTCGCGCGGCTTCGCGGTGGGCACGTGGACGGCCACGGCCGCGTTGCTGGCCGCCGCGATGCTGGTTGGCTACCTCGCGCTGGAAGGCTTGGCGCCTGGCAGCCTGTCGGTGCTGCTGGCCTTCGCCGGCGGGGCGGTGCTGGCCTCGCTGGCCGACACGCTCATGCCGCAGGCCTACCAGGATGGCGGGCCGCTGGTGGCCTTCGCCACTGTCGCCGGCTTCTTCGTCGCGTTCGTCTCGTCGCACGGATAACCGGCTCAACGCCACCAAGCCTGGTGATGGCTTGGGTGCCGTTCGCTTCCCAGGAAAGTCGTACGCTGGCGCCATATCGGGCCGTACCGAACGGGCGGGATTACAGACACGCAACTCTGCTTCTGTCCCTACGTGCCGCGGTCCATGAGAGCGGGTGGCGGGTTCGTGGCCTCTGCTCGGGGTAGTGGCTACGCAGCCCCAGCCGGGGGCCAGGCACCGCCTACCGCCGAGCGCATCGAATCCCTCCCGGGCGCGCTTCGCCAACAAGGCTGTGACCTGCGAAGACTCCTGGGCAACGGCGGTGACTTTGACCGACGTGAGCCTCCCGGTTCCAGGGCATGCGATTGAAGTGACGATCACACCATCTGGCCGGATGTAGCCGCACTGTCCGCGACGACCACGATCAGAGCGTCGCAGGCCTCGTTGACATCGGCGGTGAGCTTGTTTCTGAGTGACAGGAGGTTGCGGGCGCCTTCGTCCACGCGCTGATGTTCAAGCTTGGCTTCCACGGCGATCCAACGTCCACTCGCGGCCTCGACGATGGCATCGACCTCCCAGCCCTTATCGTCCTGGTAGAACCGAACCGAACCGTGGCGCGGTGCGGCTGCGCGTAGACGCGGAGGTCGTGGACCACCTAGGACTCGAACAGGAAGCCCGCTAGTTCGATCTGGCTTCGAGCAGCCGTGCGGGTGTCGCCGCCAACGCCGCGGCCGCCAGCGACGGATCTGCGAGGTGCCGCTTCGATGTCCCGACCAACCGCACTCTCTCGAACGCAGGCTGAGCTTCCAGTTCTCTAGGGATCGTACGAGTGCTGCCAAAGGGTTGTACTGCCGCAACTGTGGACGTGAGCAGCGCGAGGGCGCAGACTCCCGCCGTGACCGAAGCTCTGTTGCTCGGGATCGTCGGCTCCAGTGCGCTGGTGCTCGGCGGTGTGCTCGGCGCCTACTGGGCCGCGCCGACCAGGTTCAGCGGGGTGCTGCTGGCCTTCGCCAGCGGCACGCTGCTGTCCGCGCTGGCGTTCGAACTGTTTCCCGAGGCGGTGGAGCTCGGTGGGCTGGGAGCGGCCGGGGCGGGGCTGTTGGCGGGCGGCGCCACCTTCGTCGTCGTCAACACCTGGTTGGACAGCCGGGTGGCGGCGCAGGCCGGCGACCCAGCCGAGGTTCCTGCACCCGACGAGCTGTCCGAAGCCTTGTCCGGCGCCGAGGCCACCCAGCGGGAGAAGGTGAAAGCTGCCGCCGCCGACGGCGTCGGTCCGGCCGTCGGGTTCGCCCTGCTGGCCGCGGTCACACTCGACGGAGTTCCGGAGAACCTGGCGCTCGGGGTGTCCCTGCTGGGCAGTCAGCAGGCTGGCGAGGGCTCCGGCGGTACCCTCGCGTTGCTCGTGGCCATCTTCACCAGCAACTTTCCCGAAGCACTGGTTGGCGCGGTGGCGATGCGGGCGGCCAACCGTTCCGTCGGCTTCGCGGTCGCGGTGTGGTCGGGGACGGCAGTGCTGTTGACCGTCGCGGTCGTCGTTGGCTACGGCGCGCTGGCCGGACTGGCTGAGGCGTCGCTGGCCTTCCCCTTGTCCTTCGCTGGCGGTGCCGTGCTGGCCAGCCTCGCCGACACGTTGATGCCCGAGGCGTTTGAGCACGGCCGTCCGCTCAACTCCTTGGCCACCGCCGTGGGCTTCTTCGTGTCGTTCATCCTCGCCGGCGGCTGACCCGGCGGCCAGCATCGTCGACCGGGCTGCCCCGCCGAGGGGCTGGGATCTTGATCTCGGACGGCGGGTGTCTCTGGCCGAGGGCGGCCAGGCGTCGGGCGGCCTGCTGATCCCCGCCGAGCTGGGGCCGCCCGATGAGGTCTATCTCGATGACCGCATCCCGGGTGGCTTGGTGACCCTCGTGTACCGCGCCTCCGCCGACCTTCCACCGGTGGGTCAGACCGACGTCGGCGCCCTGGTCGGGCAGTTCAGCGGGCGCACACAGCGCGACTTCCTTCACAAGATCGTTTTGGAAGGAGCGACCGTCGAGGCGGTGGACGTCGGTCGCGTTCGCGGCTACTGGATCAGCGGCGGCCCCCACGCCCTCGTCTACCTCGACGCCAGCGGCGAGATGCGCTGGGAGACCTTCCGGCTAGCCGGCGACGCTCTGGTGTTCACCCGAGGGACGCAAACCGTGCGTCTGGAGACTGGCTGTCGAAGGACGAGGCGGTGGCCCTGGCCGAGTCGCTGGAGCCGCGGTGAGCCTCCGCACAGGGGTGACGACGAGCCGGGCCGGCTACTCCTCGGGCTCTCGCTCCTTGAGGCGCGACAGGAACATGGCCAACGCGAGGGCGACGACCAACCCGGCAAGGATGCCGACCTCCAGCATCGCGTCCTCGAAGCTGCCGTCCGCGCTGCCGAAGTCGTCCTTGGCGCTGATGGAGATCACCACGATCTCCTTGATCGACGCGATGATGCCGATGATGAGGAAGGGCTCGGCGACGAGCTTGCGCTCGCGGACGGTTGAGCGGACCGCGCCCAGCAGCTCGACGAAGATGAAGACCAGTAGCAGCAGGTCGAGGGTGGCTTTGACCGCCTCCTCGACGCCTGCGTCCATGCTGGTGACCAAGGTCACCGCGGCCTGGATCAGCAGTGCGATGCCGCCGACGGTGAGCAACAGGCCCACGCCGATGTAGATGCCGTCCTCGGCGATGCGCAGCAGCGCCTGCGTGGAGCGCGTCAGCGCCGGGAAGGGGTCCGTGTCATCAGCCATGCCGCCACCCCCGTTGTCTTCGCGCCCAGCGCGCGGCGGCATGGTATCCGAGACATGAAGCCGACGATGCGGCGCGGACGCTGGGTCGGCTGCTGGCTTCTCGGTCGAGGACGCCCATCGGGACTGCTCAGAACGTCCCGGACGACGCGCTTGCTTCCTCCTCGTTACCGTTGCCCACGTGGAGCCGTGGAAAGAGTCCGCCTCAGGCGTCCTCCGCCTGCCGTCCGGCCGACTGGTGCGGGGACGAGGGCTGCGGCACGAGCTGCCTGCCGGCTGCATGCCCCAGTTCGCGCTGTACCTGCAAGGCAAGCCACCGCCGCCCGTTGTTTGGGAGTCCCGGTGGTTGCGGTGGCCGGATTGGTGGCTACCAGCCGACCCGATCGAGGCTCGACACGCCCTGGTCGATCTTTGGCAGCGAGCCGCGAGCGAGCGGGTCGAGGTGGCATGCAGTGGTGGGCAGGGCCGGACCGGCACCGCCCTGGCATGCCTGGCGATCCTCGACGGCGTGCCCACCAACGCGGCGGTCGGCTACGTGCGCGAGCGCTACAACCCGCGGTCAGTGGAAACCCCTTGGCAGCGCCGATACGTCGCGCGCTTCGAGTGATGGGGCGCGACGCTTCTCATGGGGATCCCCTTATGGCTGGGCAGACCGCCCAGCCGCTGCCACAGCTCAGCGATCTGGGCGTGGGCTCACGCGGATCTGACGATGTGGTGACGACACCGCCGCAGCCGGTTCGCGGCCTCTGCTCGGGGTAGTGGCCCCCCAGAACAGCCCGAGGCGCCGCCTACTTGAAGGATCCGCCTGTGAGCCCCGTCGTTGTCGTGACCGGTGCCAGCGCCGGAGTCGGTCGCGCCGTCGTGCGGGAGTTCGCCGGTCGCGGCGCCTCCGTCGGGTTGCTC
>JALZLC010000137.1 GCA_030858885.1 Actinomycetota bacterium | reverse complement strand
AGCGGTGAAGCGGCACGCCAACGACGAGCACGTGGGCCAGTACTCCGACGCCGACCTGCGAGTGCTGGTAGACACGACGGCATATGACTCGGCCGGAGAGAACTCCCCGTCGTCTTGACGTCTGCCGTACCCCGTAGGGAGCCGGGCCGCTGTGATGATCTGCCTCCTCCAGGGCAGCTCGAACCGGGTCCACGGGGCGTCGCAGACGACAGCTTGGCTCCGCCTACGTCGAGAACCCGATTCGCGCAGCGCGGGTCGCGAGGGACAATGGCGGCCGAGGCCGCTGGCGGCCCTTGGCTGCGAACTGACCAGTGCGCTCGAAGCCAATGTAGTGATGGCCAAGCCGTCGTCGAGCCGGGCTTCCCCAACAGACTGAGCGGGATGAGCAGCTAGCTGCCGTCGAGCAGGTCGGAGAGCGTGGTCAGCGAAAACCCTCGATCGCGCAGGGCGGGCACCATCTGCTGCAGGGCAGTCAACGTCTCGTAGCCACCAAGGTGGAACAGGACGTTGGAGCCGTTCACCGCATTCGACACGACCTTCGAGGCGATCTGCGACGCAGTCGGCCCACCTTCGCTGATCGGCTTCCAGTCGATGCTGTCGACGTCCCACAGGAAGGTCTTGGTGTAGCCGACCTGCGCCACAGCCTCGATCACGGTGGAGTTGATTGAGCCATACGGCGGGCGCCAGTAAGGCTTGGGGCTCTGGCCGGTGGCCGCGCGAAGGATGGCGTCGGCATCAATCATCTCGCGCTGGATTCTCGTGGTGCTGAAGGTGCCCGTGCACGGGGCCGTTTGCGGTGAGCCACCGCCGCCCCTGACCAGATCGCAGTGGTACATGGTGTGGTTTGCGATCTCGAACAACTCGGGATGGGCACGGATGATGGCCATGACCCGCTCGCCTTCCGGCGTCTGGGTCATCACCCCGGTGGCAAAGATGGTGGCGCACACCTGGTTCGCGACCAGGAAGTTCATGATGTCGACCGCCGGGGTCATGCGCCCCCCCATGTCGAAGGTGAGCGCCACTTCGGGACCGGCGTTGGGGATGGTGCGGAATGTCTGCGGAGAGCCTGCCGCGACCTTGTTGCCGGACCAGCAGGGGCCCAAGGTCCGTTGGACACCCTTGGCCACGTTCGGGCCCAGAGCCGCCTGGCCGCCGAGCATGAAGACGGTACCCGGGTTGACGCGCCCGAGCTCGGTGAGCGTGGCGCTGCTGATGGATGACGGCTTGGCAAGCAGGATCGGCGCTCGCTGACGTCCGGCGGCCGGGATCCCGGCGAGGGCGTCGGGGTAGGACATGCCCGTTGCGATGAACGCGCGCGCCGCTCCCGACGGATAGGTTGCACGCGAGACGGCGACGGCGGTTCCGAAGCGGTCCGCGCCAGCGAGGCGCACGACGTTCGGTGTGTAGGTGCGCAGGTGAGTCTCGATCCCGCGGCTGACGGCGGCGGTGCCACCGAGGATGACGATCTTTGCAGGGCCGATGCGGGCGAGCTGGTTCTCGACGGCCGTCGGCAGTACGTCGGGCCTGGTCAACATGACCGGAGCGCCCTGCGCCGCCGCCGCCGCGCCACCGGACAGGGCGTCGGGGAACATGCCGCCGGTGGCGATATAGACGGTCGTGGTCGTGTCTGGAAAGAGGCCCGCGACAGCGGCGGCGGTGCCGTACCTGTCGGCCCCGTAGACGCGCTGTGCGTTGCCGCTGACGAGGCCGTCGAGCTGAGCGCGGACCGTCTCGCTGATCGCCACGGGCCCGCCGATGACGTAGATCTTCTGCGCACCCAGGCGGACGATCTCGTTGCGCGTTGCGCTTGGAAGCGAGTCGCGGCTGACGAACAGGACCGGGCCGCCGAACTTCGCGGCCGCCGGACCGGCGGCGAGGCCGTCCGGGAAGGCGGCGCCCGTGGCGACGAAGACGGTGGTGGCGGACGGGAAGAAGCGACGGCTGATGGCCGCGGCCGTTGCGTATCGGTCCGCACCGGAAATGCGCTCGAGCTTGAAGGCGGTGTTGCCGGCGGCCGTCACCGGTGCAGCGGGGAGGACGGTGATGAGGAGCCCGAGGATCGCAATGATGGTCAGTGCTCGGCGCCGCAGCGTCATCGGTCTCACGTTCGGGGCCCCCAGTGATGTGCGTTTAGCGTCATGACGTCCAGCGCCGCGTCACTGTTGCGTTCTTGACGATGCGTACACGCGACTGACGACTTTCAGAGAGACCGATGCGGTGCTGAGCACCACCAGCCCAGCCAGCAAAAAGGCAGCGAGATAGCCTGGGTGCCAGCCTGAGCTCCTCAGTGGGTGAGGTGCGGAGCGGACGGGGTGCCAACGCGGGCGTTCGGCGCCGTCGTCGCCGGCGCAATCCTGCAAGATGTAGCCATACCGCCCATGCGGCGCTCCGGCTCGCGGAACGATCCGGGGGTCAATGTCGACCGAAGGCACGCGGCTGAACGCCCGTGAGAAGTCTCCCCGTTCCCTGCTCGTCCTGCCGGGGCCGGTCCCCCCACCCCACCGCCGTGCGTGGACGGGCGTCGCGAGGGTGGCAGATACGCGCCGCTACGGGGACCCAGGTGACAGCAGATAACTCGACGTTCTGCGCTCCCCTCCCCACGCTCAGTAGTACAGCGTACGCGCCCAGCTAGTCCGAAGTCAGCTGCTCTGATCCACTGAGCTACGAGCGCATGTTGTGGCCCAGGAGAGCACAATATTGGATCTGGCATTGACCACAAACCCTGAAAAGGCGAGAGACTCGACGGAAGCGACTCGCGCGATCGCGGCCACTGATCGGTCGAGCCGGAGATTGCGAGTCATGGTCAATTCCGTCTTCACGCCGG
>JALZLC010000106.1 GCA_030858885.1 Actinomycetota bacterium | reverse complement strand
CGGTTGGCCAGGCATGGCCGGGGTACCGCGGCGCCAGGCATTGGGGGTAAGGTCCCGGCGTTGGGGGCTGCGGGGGTGAGTTTGTGGAGCGAGCTTGCGGGATTGTGTGCCCGCAGGCCGGAGGCTGCTGCGCTGCGTCTGGCCGCGCTGGGATGCCTGGACGACTCCTTGGACTTCGATGCCGCCTGCATCGGCACCCTTGACCCCTCCAGTGGGGTCGTCACCAGCGTCGTCACCCGCGGCCTGCCTGCCGTGCGGGCCTGGCGATTTCTCCAAGCGCAGCCACCAGGCAACGCCGGCTGGTCGGCGGTGCGCCTGCAGCTGGTCGCCGACGGGGTGGCCTGGGGCAGCATGGTGCTGCTGCGCAGGCCCGGGCGAGCTGAGTTCTCCGCGCGTGAGGCCGCAGCCCTGGCGATGGCCGGTCCGTTGCTCGGAGCGGCGCTACGGGATGCCGCGCCAGGGCCGGCATGGGAGGGGGAGTTGGTCAACCGGCCCGGCACCGTCGTCGTCGGCGGGGACGGTCTGCCGACGGGCATGACCGACACCGCCCGCCGCCTGCTTCGCGAGCTGGCTGGACTCGACGAGCCGTCCCCTGGCGTGCTGCCCACCGTGGTCAGTGCCACGGCCTCGCGAGCGCGTGAACAGGGCGCTGCCGCCAGGACGCGGGTGTACAGCCTGGGCCGGCGCTACCTGGGGGTGACCGCCGAACGCCTACCCGGCAAAGGGCCCCGGGGCGGCGTCGCCGTCGTGGTGGAGCCTGCCAGGCCCGATGAGATCGCGGCGGCAATGCTGTACGCGGTTCCGATGACGCCACGCGAGCGCTCCGTGGCGGCGCTGGTCGTGCAGGGGCGGTCCACCGCAGAGATGGCACTGGCCTTGGGCATCAGCAAGTGGACGGTGCAAGACCACCTCAAAGTCGTCTTCGACCGGCTCGGCGTGCGCAGCCGGCGGGAGCTCGTCAGCCGGTTGCGAGGCGCCTAGGTGTCGCGATGATCGCAGTGCCGAAGCCACGGGCCTAGGCATCGAGAAGGGGATTGGTATGGCCGAGGTGTTGTTGTTCCACCATGCACACGGGCGCACGCCGGGCGTCGTCGCCTTCGCCGACGAGCTCCGGCGGGCCGGTCACACGGTGCACGTCCCCGACCTGTACGAGGGGCGTACGTTCGACGACCTTGAAGCTGGCGTCGGATACGCCCAGGAGGTCGGGTTCGACACGATCATCGAACGCGGCGTCCGCACCGCGGACCAGCTTCCGGCAGCACTGGTCTACGCCGGGTTCTCGCTGGGCGTGATGCCAGCTCAGAAACTGGCGCAGACCCGACCCGGCGCTGCCGGCGCCCTCCTGTTCAGCGCATGTGTCCCCGCCGGCGAGTTCGGTGCGCCCTGGCCAGAGGGAGTCCCCCTCCAGGTCCACGGAATGGACGCTGACGAGTTCTTTGTCGACGAGGGAGACCTGGACGCCGCCCGAGAACTCGTGTCGAGCGTTGAGAACGCCGAGCTATTCCTCTACCCGGGCGACCAGCACCTCTTCGCCGACAACAGCCTGCCTTCCTACGACCAGGCGGCAGCCCGTCTGCTCACCGAGCGCGTGATCGGCTTCCTGAACGCGGCCAAGTAGCTGCGCATGCTCACCCCGCCGACACCCGTCCCCGCGTGGCCACCGATCTAGCGTGCCGTGTCGGGACGGTGTCGCCGGGGCTCGTCGTCCTCCCCGACGGCGTCGAGCAGGATCACCGCATGGTCCCGAGCTTCGCTGGTCAGCACCGGCGGTGTCGAGGGCAGCTCGGCGATGAGGTCGAGCAACTCGGCGATGCGGAGCACGGTGCCGGCATCGAGGGTCACGGCCATCAGGATCCTCCTGGTCTCAGCCAGCCACTTTCCCATCTTGGCTACCCTGCACGCATGTCGTCCCGCCAGCGGGTGCAGTCCGGTTCACCGTATGAGCCTCGTGTGGGGTTCAGCCGGGCGGTGCGGGTGGGCGATCGGGTCCTGGTAGCTGGCACCGCGCCGGTCCAGCCCGACGGTGGCTGCGATCCGGACCCTCGCGCTCAGGCCGAGCGCTGCTGGGCGATCGTGGCCGAGGCCCTGGCCGCGGCCGGGGCCGGCATCGAGCAGGTGGTGCGCACGCGGATGTATCTCACCGACGCCGGCGACGTCGAGGCCGTCAGCGCGGCGCACGCCGCGGTCTTCGGCGACGTCCGACCCGCCGCGACCATGGTGGTGGTCGCCGGCCTCATCGATCCGCGCTGGCGCGTCGAAGTCGAGGCCGAGGCCGTCATCGACTCCAGCTCATGCCCCGCCTGACCACGGTGCGGATGCTACGATCTGCTACACCAGCAGGAAGGAACCGAGAGGCATGGCGACCACCATCGCGCAGCGCGACTTGCGCAACGACAGCGCCGACATCCTGCGTCGCGTGGAGGCCGGTGAGGAGTTCATCGTGACCCGCAACGGCACTCCGGTGGCGGAGCTGCGCCCGGCTGCTCGCCGACGAGGGGTGTCTCGGCAGCGACTGACCGAGGCGTTCAGGGGTGTACCCACCGTCGACCTGCCGCGACTTGTGGCAGATCTGGACAAGACCGCGGACCCCTCCATCCGTGACCCGTGGCAAGCGCGTGAGTGAGGGGCCGGCAACGCGCGGGTTACTCGACAC
>JALZLC010000092.1 GCA_030858885.1 Actinomycetota bacterium | reverse complement strand
GTGATCCCCGCGGCCGCGGCGGTCACGCCGGCGTCCGAGGTCGTCGTCAGCGAGCTGCGCTGCCCGCTGTCGCTGGACGGCAGTGCCGCGATGTCGCTGGCGTCGGTGGTCAGCAGCTGCAGGTCGGCGACATCGACACAACCGTCACGATTGACATCACCCGGCGAACTGCCCGTGCAGTTCCCACCGTTGCGCTCACGCAGCCGCACCCACTCCAACGCCCCCTCCATCACGTCGGCGTGGCTGACCAAGCCATCCAACGTCAAGTCAGGAACCGCAACACCGTCCGACGACGGCGACGGCAACCCTGCTGCCGCGGGCGCCGCCAGCGAACGACCCGAGGCGCCGACCTGCACCGTCAACCCAGACGGCGCCGCCACCCGCACCGTGTTGCCCGACGAATCGACCAGCAACGTGCCGGCAAAGTCCAGCTCCAACCTGCCCTCGGCGGTCGGCAGCACCTGCAGACGTCCCAGCTGCACCGTCCCGGCGGCGCGACCCGAGGCCCGACGTCCCTGACGAGGACGCACACAGTCCGACGTCGAACACGTCACCAACCCCAACGACACGCCATCGGCGTGCCGAGCGCTCAACGGCACCACGCCACGGTCCAGCGCCGCCAGGCTGTTCCCCCGACGCGGCTGCACCCCCGCGAACTCTGCGCTGCCAGTGTCGAACCGCAGATCCGTCTCGTAACCCGCCACATCACCCGGCGCACCCTTGAGTGCCAGACGCACGTCGAAGGCCTCACCAGCCGCCACCCGCGCCGGAGCGCTCACCACCAACCGGGGGCCACCAACTACCCCCGCACGGCCAGGGGCCGCCGCCGCCCGCGGCACCGCCACCGTCGCGGTGACCAACGCAAGGACAAGCGCCGCTGCGGCGCGGCCCAGCAGCCGAACGTCAATGGTCTTGACCATCGTGTTTCCCCCGTGATCACAGCCCGTGCGCGCGGGTGACCTCGCGAGCGGGATACGTTGCGATGCCTGACAATGACGCCAGGCTGCCGGTGAAGGGGAATCATAGCTCCCCCGAGTCAGGCAGTCATGGGAAAATTTGACTATCCAGGCACTTGCGGGAGCTACGGGCGATGTGGTGCTTGGCGCAGCGGGTAACCATAGCGCAGCAGCAGCGGCCACGTCGCGAGTTCCACGCGCCGACGAATGGCCGGCAGCAGCGCCGTTCGCCACTCGTTGTCTTCCTTGAGCTGGACCGGGCCGGTGGAGAAGCGGCTCGGGTTGCCCGAGACCATGTGGTTGGGCGCCAGCAGCAACTCACTAGGCCCCGACAGGGGCAGCGACTCGACCGGCTCTTGCACCATCTGCAGCACCGCGGTCAACGTGGCAGCCGGATCGGCGATGAAGTCCTCGTAGCGCACCAGGAGGTAGCGACGCCCCAGCCGCCGGCGCCAGAAGGCACCGGCGATCCCGTTCCAAGCCAGCCAGAAGGTGGAGCTGGTCAGCGGCCCGTGCCGGTGCATGTACGACGGCTGCTCACCGGCCGCAACCCGGAAGCGCTCCTTGCGCCGCAGCCACGAGTACGCCACCGCGCGGGGGTCACGCACGAGGTGCACGACGAAGAACTCGATGTCCAGGTGCTCCAGCAGGCGGCCGTACACCGGCTCCTTGGAGGAGTCCACCAGCACACGGGCCCCCGTGCGCTCGACCACGGCGCGATAGACCCCGCCGATGGCCCGCAGGTACCGTTGCGCGGCGTCGTCGCGGACCCGCGAGCCCAACGGTGTGGCAACCAGCGGCAGATGCCGGGTGCGAGCCGCGTGCGCCTGAGCGGTCACGATGTCGTCCACAGCGGGGAAGTCCGGGTCGGCGCCGCGGGCAGTCGCCAGGACCTGCGACCAGTGCTCGCAGTCGGAGAACGGCTGCCGGCAACCGCAGGCACGGTTGCGGACCACCCCGCTGCGCCACATGTTGTGCGTCTCGCCAAGCGCGACGAACCCGGGCAGCTCTCCCAGGGCGGCGCTGAGCAGGGTGCTGCCGCTGCGGCCCCAGCCGGCCACGTACACCACTTTGGGGCGCTGCAGCGCGGGCGCGGGCGTGCCGCCGCTGGCGCGCCCTTCATCGGTAGCCGACGACGTCATGCTGTCCTCTTCGCTGATCGCTGGTTTGGCATGAGGACATCCACCCTTTGCGCGCTTGGTTCGGCGGGCGTCGCCGGTTCTTTAGCCATGTTCCGCGCCCTGGCGATGCGCGGCGCTGGACAACGCCGCCGCCATCGCCGAACGCAACCAGTCATCGCCGTCGTACCGCTTCAACCGATCCAGCCAGAAGTTGACCGCCTCGGTATTGCCGCTGGCTGCCACGGCGCGCCCGCGAATCACCGCCCAGGTGACCCCGTAGTACACCTCGTCCGCGCCTGGCGGACCCCATCCCGCCTCCTCCCAGTCGATCAGCATCGCCGCACCGGCGATCCGGCGAAGGTTCCACGGAGTGAAGTCGCCGTGCATCGGCTGCCAGTGCTCCGGCGTGTCCGCCGGACGCGGGATGTCGACCAGCGCAGCTCGAACCTCAGCCAGGATGCGGTCCAGCGGTGGGTGCCGCACGGGTGAGTGAAACCGCACCGGCAGCGGGGTCATGGCCAGCCAGTGCCATCCGGCGTCGATGCTGGACGTGAGTGGGCGAGGCGCGGTGAAGGCCGTGAGGGTGGCCTGCTCCAAAGCCTTGAGCGCGCGTAGCTCTCGCGCGACGGCGTTGTCCTCTGCGCGGCACAGCTTGACGAAGGCGACCGGACGTCCCGTCCGCAGCAACAGGACGGCAAGCCCTGAGCGGGTGGCCTGCGGGCGCTGGTAGACGGCCTGGGCGTCGAAGGGCCCCAGTGCCTTCTCCCAGGCGGCGCACAAGGCGGCCCAGCGGTCGGCCTCCATGGGTGGTTGCCACTCGCGCAGCGGGCCCGGCAACCAGCGGCCCCCCAACACGGCGGTCCAGGTCCAAGCCAGCCGGTGACCCACCAGCGGCAGGACCCGGCATG
This sequence comes from Actinomycetota bacterium, assembly GCA_030858885.1. The sequence continues at coordinate 2,081 of JALZLC010000092.1, read as the reverse complement.
CGGGGTACAGCGCCAGGCCAGCCAACGCCGCTTGCCGTGACGACACCGGCACGCTGATGTTGCCGCGCCCCGGCGGGTACACCTTGTGGTCGGCGTGGTTGACGCTCATCGCGCGTCCAGCCCCGCCCCCGACTGCACCGCGGCGTAGATGCTCTCCAGCAGCGGCAGGTTGGCCGCGGGGGTGAAGCGTTCGCGGTAGCGGTGGCGCATCAGGCCGCCGACGCGGTCGGTTTCGGCGTCATCGCGCAACGCGGCCAAGGCCGTCGCCAGTGCCTCGGCATCGCCTGGCGGCACCAGCTGGGCATCCGCGGAGGGGCCAAGCAGCTCCTCGACGCCGCCGATTCGCGAGGCGGTGATCGCCAGGCCCGCCGCCATGGCTTCGACCACGGTCAGCCCGAAGGGTTCGTACCATTCGGAGGGAAAGGCCAGAGCCCGCGCCGTCAACAGGTGATCGCGCAGCTGCTCGGATGGAAGCCATCCGGCGAAGCGCACCCCGGGCGGGGCCACCCGCTGGGCCACATCGCGTAACGGCCCCTCCCCGATCACGAGCAGCTCGAGGTTGCAATCGCCTAACCGTCGCCAGGCCCGCAGGAGCACCTCGATGCCCTTACCGACCTCGAGGCGGCCCACGTAGAGCACGGTGCGCGAGGCCGAGGGGGGGCGGCGGCGGGGGCCGGGGTCGGCGACGAAGTGCGGCTTGACCACGATGCGGTCCGATGGCAGACCCGCAGCTACGAACAGGGGACGGGCGGCTTCGGTCATCGCGATATAGGCGCTGACCCCTCGCCGCCAGGTGCCGCGGGACCGGTGCAGCGCGATGGAGGTGGCCGCCACGGCCGATGCGGGTGCCGAGCCGCGGTAGCAGCGGTGCACGACGCCGTGCCACGGATGGCTGCCCACGCAGTCGGTGCAGGGTCGACCGTCACGGAACAGCAGTCCGTTGCCGCACATCAGCCGGTAGTTGTGCAGCGTCAGGACGACGGGCACGCCTTGTCGCCGGGTCGCTTCGATCACCGACGGTGACATTGCGAACCAGGTGTTGTGCACATGGACGACCTCGGGACCGAACTCGGTGATCCGGTCCGCCATGCGTCGCGCCGCGGTGGGATTCCACGCTGCGGTCGCCATCGCGCCGGCCGCGGCCACCGCCCCGGCCGGGTTCTGCGCCTCGAACTGGGCGACCTCGTGGCCTCCGGAGCGCAACAACCCCGCCTCCGCCGCCACGACGGCATCCTCGCCGCCCGCCTGGCGGTACCGGGTGTGCGCCTGCAAAATCCTCACCCGGCGGGGCCTGCGCCGTATCCGCCCGCAGGATTGGACGGCAAGGGGCGTCGCCAACTTCGGACCCCGTCGCCTGTGCCCACGTCCAGCCCCTCTTTCCGGCATGGTTTGACCGGCGCTGTCGCACCTTCCTCCTCCCAGCGCTGCCGGAAGTCTAGTCGGCCCGTCACCCGGACCGATGCCCGAGACGTGCCTGCGGCCCGCCCCCCCGACCACCGCGTACGGCGCAATCCCCGCAACCGCTCAGGCCGGCGCGCACCGCTCCCGACATCTTCATTACAGAGAGTAGTCAAGATCGACGGACGCCCTGTCGAAAACCAACTAGCAACATTGGAGTCCTCCTTCGAAACGGCACCCCGGTCGCAAGGCCGGTCCGCAAAGCCCCGGGCCGCGCGCCATCGCATCACGGCGCTCGGCAGCAGAGCTACCGAAAGGGAGGCACTCGCCGACCTTCATGGCACCGCCCTGAGTGGGCAACGCGCAGAAGGACTCCGGTTGCGCACGGCCGCTCCAACGAGGGCGGCTGCGACCCGGAGCCCTGGCGCTCCCCGACCTGCAGAGCGGAGCCATGAAACTAAGAGCAATTCTCCAATCACTTACGGCGATCAGTGTGCTGGCCGCCACCATCGCTGTCAATCCGGCGGCGTCGCTGGCCGCGACCGCGGCGGCCGCCTCCCAGACCATCGTGGTCGACAACGGAAACCCTGCCGCATCCGACTCAGCCGCCGGGAGCGCAACGGCCCCGCTGAAGACCATCGGTCAGGCGGCACAGCGTGCCGAGCGGAACAACGTCGCCGGAA
>JALZLC010000372.1 GCA_030858885.1 Actinomycetota bacterium | reverse complement strand
AGGTTGGCTGCGACGCGGTGGAGACCGATACGTTCGGCGGCGCCCCGTGGGTCCTGGCCGAGTACGGCCTGGCCGACGAGACCGAGTCGCTGGCGGCGGCAGCCACCAGCATCGCCCGCGAAGCCTGCGACGCCATCGCCACGCCTGCGCGACCACGATGGGTGGTGGGCTCGATCGGCCCGGGCACCCGCAGCCCCACCCTGTCGCTGGGCAACAGCCCGGCCAAGTCTGACTTCATCGACTACGACACCATGGTCGCCGGCTACCTGCGCCAGGTCCGCGGCATGGTCGCCGCAGGCGCCGACGTGCTGCTGGTGGAGACGGTGTTCGACCTGTTGCAGGCCAAGGCGGCGCTGTGGGCCTGCCACGAGGGCATGGCTGCCGAGGGTCGCACCCTTCCGCTGATGGTGTCGGTCACCATCGAGAAGGACATCAACACAATGCTGCTGGGCAGCGAGGTCGGCGCTGCGCTGGTCGCGCTGGAGCCGCTGGGGGTGAACGTGCTCGGCTTGAACTGCGCGACCGGGCCTGAGGACATGCGCGAACAAATCCGCCAGCTCAGCCGCACCTGTAGCCTGCCCATCAGCGTCATCCCCAACGCCGGCATCCCGTCGATGGTCGACGGCCGGGCTTCCTACCCCCTGACCCCCGAGGCGCTGGCCACCGCGCATCGTGAGTTCGTTCGCGACTTCGGTGTGCAGCTGGTCGGCGGCTGCTGCGGCACCACTCCCGAGCACCTCGACGCGGTCGTGCGGACCGTGGCCGATCTGCGACCGGCGGCGCGGCAGCCGGAACTCGAGCCGTCACTGGCCTCGCTGTACGCGCCGGTACCCCTGGAGCAGGAGCTGTCGTTCCTCGTGATCGGTGAGCGGCTCAATGCCAACGGGTCGCGCAAGTTCCGCGACCTGTTGCTCGACGAGGACTGGGAGGCCATGACGCAGATGGCGCGCGCCCAGGTGCGCGAGGGTGCGCACACCCTTGACGTGTGCGTCGACTACGTCGGGCGGGACGGCGTGGCCGACATGGTCCAGGTGATCGACCGGCTGGCCACCCAGTCCACGCTGCCGCTGATGATCGACTCCACCGAGATGGCCGTCGTGTCGGCGGCGCTGCGGCGCGTCGGGGGCCGTGCGGTCATCAACTCGGTCAACCTGGAGGACGGCAGGCGCAAGGCTGACGTGCTGCTGCCGATGGCAAAGCAGTTCGGGGCCGCCGTGGTAGTCCTTGCCATCGACGAGGAAGGTCAGGCCCGCACCGCCGACCGCAAAGTCGAAGTGTGCAAGCGGATCGCCGCTGTGGCGATCGACGAGTTCGGGCTGTCGGCCTCCGACCTCATCTTCGACAGCCTCACCTTCCCGCTGGGGTCTGGGCAGGAAGACCTGCGTCGCGACGGCCTCGCTACGCTGGAGGCGATCGAGCGGGTCAAAGCCGAGATCCCGGGCTGCCACACCATCCTCGGCGTGTCCAACGTGTCGTTCGGGCTCTCGCCGGCGGCACGCCAGGCGCTCAACTCGGTATTTCTGCACATGGCCGTCGAGCGCGGGCTGGACGCCGCCATCGTCAATCCCGCCAAGATCCTGCCGCTGCACCAGATCGACGACGAGGTGCGCAAGGTCTGCACCGATCTCGTCAACGATCATCGCGTCGGCGCGGGCGGCTCGGCCCGAACCGAGTACGACCCGCTCGTCGAGCTGATGCGCCTGTTCGAGGGCGCCACCGAGTCGCGGACCTCGCAGGCAGACCTGGCGGCCCTGCCGCTGCCCGAACGCCTGCAGCGGCGGATCATCGACGGCGACCGCGACGGGCTCGACACCGACCTCGACGCCGCGATGGCCGAGGGGCTGGCGCCGCTGGACATCATCAACGTCCACCTGCTGGCGGGCATGAAAGTCGTCGGCGAGCTGTTCGGCTCCGGGCAGATGCAGCTGCCGTTCGTCCTGCAGTCCGCTGAGTGCATGAAGGCCGCCGTCGCCCATCTGGAACCGTTTATGGAGCGCGCCGACGACTCGGGCAAAGCCCGGGTGGTGCTGGCCACCGTCAAAGGTGATGTGCACGACATCGGCAAGAACCTGGTCGACATCATCCTGACCAACAACGGCTACGAGGTTCGCAACCTCGGAATCAAGCAGCCGATCGACGCCATCGTCGCGGCCGCCGAGGAGTTCAGGGCCGACGCCATCGGGCTGTCGGGGCTGCTGGTCAAGTCGACGGTGGTCATGCGCGACGACCTCGAGGAGCTCAACCGTCGAGGGCTGGCCGGCTACCCGGTGCTCCTGGGCGGGGCCGCGCTGACCCGCGCCTATGTCGAGGTCGACCTGCGCCAGCTGTACCAGGGTCCGCTGTTCTACTGCCGCGATGCCTTTGCCGGGTTGCACACCATGGACGAGGTGGCGACGCGCAAGGCCGACGGACGCCTCCAGGCGGGTGACGACTGGGGTCGCAAGGTCGGCGAGCGCGCCGTTCGCACAGCCGGTCCCGCCAGCCGCGACCCCGATGGTTCCGGCGCCACGATCGTGCGCCGGCGCTCGGAGGTCGCCACCGACGTGCTCGTGCCGACGCCGCCGTTCTGGGGGTCGCGGGTGGTGCGCGGTGTACCGCTCGACGATGTCGCCGCGCTGCTCAACAAGCGCGCGCTGTTCCGAAGCCAATGGGGCTTCGGCCGGGAGGACACCGAGGCCGCCGAGGCTGCCCTACGCCAGATGCTGGCCATGGCCCGCGCGGAGCTGTTGCTCACCCCGATGGCGGTCTACGGCTACTTCTCCTGCAGCAGCGATGGTGACGATGTGATCGTCTACGAGGCGCCCGACTCCGACGCCATCGCTGCGCGGTTCAGCTTCCCGCGCCAGACCCGCGGGCGCTTCCTTTGCATCGCGGACTTCTTCCGCCCGCTGGATTCCGGCGAGCGAGACGTGATCGCCTTCCACTGCGTCACCATGGGCTCGCGGGTGAGCGAGCGGGCCGCGCAGCTGTTCGCGGACAACCACTACACCGACTACCTGTACCTCCACGGGTTCGGGGTGGAGATGGCCGAGGCCATGGCCGAGCTGTGGCACGGACGCATCCGCAGCGAGCTGGGCGTCGACACCGAGGACGCCGACACCCCCGAGGAGCTGTTCCGTCAGGGCTACCGGGGGTCCCGTTACTCCTTCGGCTACGCCGCCTGCCCCGATCTGGAGGCGCGCAAGCCGCTGTTCGACCTCATCGACCCGACCCGGATCGGGCTGGAGCTGTCGGAGGAGTTCCAGCTGCACCCCGAGCAGTCCACCGACGCGCTGATCGTCCATCATCCCGAGGCCAAGTACTTCAACGCTCGTTAGAAGTGGTAGGGGATCGTGGGCGGGCGAATGCCATCTCCGCTTCGCAGACTTCCTTTTACGCTGCGCTCCGATGGCATTCACCCGTCCCCTCCTACTCACTCGCCTCTTCAGAAGGGGAAGGCTCGGGGGATGAGGATGAGGCAGAGAATGATGCAGGTGAGGTTGAGCGGGACGCCAAGGCGGGTGTAGTCGCTGAACTTGTAGCCGCCGAGGCCGTACACCATGAGGTTGGTCTGATAGCCGATCGGGGTCAGGAACGACAGGCTGGCTCCCAGGGTCACCGCGATGACGAACGGGCGGGGGTCTGCCCCCACCGTGGTCGCCGTCGCCAGCGCGATCGGGAAGAGCAGTGCCGCCGCGGCGTTGTTGGAGATGAGCTCGGTCAAGGCCATGGTGGCCAGCAGCACCCCGGCGAGCGCGCCGATGGTGCCCAAAGGTTGCAGACCGGCCACCAGCACCCCGGCGAGCGCGTCGCCCAGCCCGCTCTGCGTGACGGCGGCGCCCAGCCCGAAGGCCGACGCGATCAGCACCAGGATGTCGAGGTCCAGGGCGTTGCGTGCCTGCCGCAGGGTGAGCACCTTGGTCCCGATGAGGGTGAACGCCACCAGCAACGAGGCTTGCAGCAGGGGGATGATCTCGAAGGCGGTGAGGCCGACGAAAGCCACCAAGACAGTGACGACCACGGTGGCCTTGCGTGGCTGGGTCGGCGGGATGCCGCCAAGCGGCGCCACCACCAAAAAGTCCCGGGAGTCACGCCAGCGGTCGCGGAACTGATCGTCGCCGAGGACCAACAACGTGTCGCCAAGGCGGAGACGGATGTCGCCCAGCTTGCCCTCCAGCCGCGTGCCGGAGCGGTGGATGCCCAGCACGGCCGCGCGGTAGCGGCCCCGGAAACCGATCTCGGACAGCGTGCGCCCCGCCAGCGCGGACTCGGCACCGACCACGACTTCGTAGAAGGCATGGCCCTTGCCTTCCAGCCGCGACAGCTGGCGCTGGTGGGCGGAAACGAGCCCGCGCTGGCGCTGCAGGTCCACGATCGTGTTGACCCGGCCGACGAACGACAGGACGTCACCGCCGAGCAGCACCTCCTCGGGAGCGACGGGGGCGATGACCTCGCCGTTGCGCTCCACCTGGACCAGGAAGACCCCCTGCAGGTGCCGCAGACCGCCCCCCTCCACCGACACCCCGTCCAACGCGCCGCGGGGTGCCACGCTCATCGCCACGCTGAACTCGCGCACCTCGTCGCTGATGGTGCGCGTCGCCGTCCCGCGGTCGGGGAGCAGGATCTGGGCCAGCAGCACGATGACCCCGGTGCCGGCCAAGGCCACCGGCAGGCCGACCGGCGCCAGCTCGAACAGTCGCAACGGCTCCATGCCAGCGTCGCGCAACAAGCCCGAGACCGTGAGGTTGGTCGACGTGCCGATCGCGGTGACGATCCCGCCGAGCACGGCCGCGTAGCTGACGGGGATGAGGAAGTGCGATACCGCCATCTGACGCCTGTTCGTCATCTCGATCACTGGCGGGACACTCATCGCGACCAGCGTGGTGTTGTTGAGAAAGCCCGAGAACAAGGTGATCGGGAACAGCAGCCGGGCGAGCAGGGGGCGTCCGGTGGACCGACCGAACAGGCTCGCCACCACCGGATCCAGGATGCCGGCTACGTCGACGGCTCTGGCCAGCACAAGCAGCGCGCCCACCACAATGGGCGCCTCGCTGGAGAATCCCGACAGCGCCTGCTCGCCGTCGATGACGCCGAGCAGCAGCAGTACCACGACGGCGCCGAGCACCGCGATGGCCGGTGGCACGAGCTCACGCGCCAAGGTGAAGATGGTGGCCGCGACGACGACAAGGGTGATCCAGGCGTCCAAGCTCACGGCGCTGCGCTGCCGCTACGCGTACTCACTCGAGCAGACCGCGTTGTTGCAGGTAGGACAGCACCGTGGCCGCGGACTCAGAAGGAGCTTCGTCGGCGGTGCGCAGATGCAGCTCCGGATCACGCGGGGGTTCGTAGGGATCGCTGACGCCGGTGAAGTTGGGGATTTCTCCACGATCGGCTCTTGCGTACAAGCCTTTGACGTCGCGTCTGCGCACCTCCCCCAGCGGTGCATCGACGAAGATCTCGATGAAGTTACGTGCCATCGCGCGGACCTCGGAGCGAACGTCGGCGTAAGGCGAGATCGCCGCCGTCACGGCACCGACGCCATGACGACTGAGCAACCCGGCCACCCATCCGATGCGGCGGACATTGATGTCGCGATCCTCTTTGCTGAAGCCCAAGCCCTTCGACAGGTGCGTGCGCACCTCGTCCCCGTCGAGCAGCTCAACGGGTGCACCGCGCTGCCGCAACTCGTCGACGACCAGTCCGGCGATCGTGGACTTGCCAGCTCCGGACAGACCGGTGAACCACAGCACATATCCGTCAACCACAGTGTGGACCTCCTCGCCCGTGCACAACCTTGCCCGGCTTGACCTGGTGGAGCAAACCGGTGCGCCTCGACGGCACCCGAACCTCGCACGGGATGCACGGCCAGACGGCCAGCACCGATTTGGAAGTGCACCGATCGAAGGTGTTATCTTTCGAGTAGCGGTAAAGCACAGACAACCTTTCTTGTTGGGAGCCCCTCGAATGGCCACAACCTCCGCCGAGTCCGCGATTCGCAACTATCTCGCAGCCTTGCGCGACCCTTCTTCGTTGCGTGACGACGCCGGCATCGAATCCCTCAAGCAGCAGTTGGACAGCGCGGAAGGTCTCGACCGTCTGCGGCTGCGCCAGCAGATCCTCGACCAGGAGAACCCACCGGTTCAGCGCTACGAGGATGATTTCGTGACGCACGCCAAGGCCTGGGGCGAGCAGCACGGCATCACCTCCAAGGCCTTCGAGGCGGAGGGCGTACCCGCGCCGGTGCTACGCCGCGCCGGCTTCGGCGGTGTGCGCGGCGGGAGGCGCGGCGGGAGGCGCGGCACGAGCGGTCGCACGCGAACCCGCGTGACCGTCGACGAGGTTCGGGCCGCCATTCCCAAGGGCGCGTTCACCGTCAAGGCGCTGCAGGGAGCCAGCGGGGCTTCGCCCGCGGTGGTGCGCAAGGTGGTGCAGGAGGAAGTCGGCGCCGGACG
>JALZLC010000355.1 GCA_030858885.1 Actinomycetota bacterium | reverse complement strand
GCCTCCCCGGCTGGATCGCCCAGTGGAAGGAGATGTGGGACGACCCCGACACTCGCGCGCTCATCGGACGTCCGCGCCAGATCTACACCGGCGCCACGGAGCGCGCCTACGTCCCGCTGGAGCAACGCAGCTGACCCCGGTCGCGGGGGCGACCGTCCCGCGCGCGCAGAGGGAATATTGTTGCGTGCTCAACCATTAGGGCGGAGGTGAGTTTCGCTACCCAGGTAGGAGACAACCCCGTGAACACCAGCACAACCGCTCCCGAGCGCACCACCGTCCCGGCCCCCGGCAGCTACCAGATCGACCCGTCCCACTCCTCCGTGGAGGCGGTCGCCCGCCATCTGATGGTCAGCAAGGTCCGCGGCCGCTTCGGCGACTTCGGCGGCACCATCGTCGTGACCGACGACGTGACCCAGTCCCGCGTGGAGGTGGAGATCGATGCGGCCGGCATCAACACCCACGACGCGCAGCGCGACGGTCATCTGCGCTCGGGTGACTTCCTCGACGCCGAGCGCTACCCGAAGCTGCGGTTCGTCAGCACGCAGGTCGAGCAAGACGGGAGTGACTGGAAGGTGCGTGGTGACCTCACCATCCGCGACGTCACCCAGGCTGTGACCCTCGACGTCAGCTACCTCGGTCAGCTTTCGGACCCGTGGGGCAACACGCGGGCGGCCTTCTCGGCCACCACGCGGCTGGACCGCGAGTCGTTCGGCATGACCTGGAACCAGGCGCTGGAGGCCGGCGGCGTCGTGGTCGGCAAGACGCTGAACATCGAGCTGGAGATCGAGGCGGTGCTGCAAGCCGAGTAGACGCACCTGCCGATCCGCCGGCGGCCGGTCCGTCAGTCGGTCACGGCCTCCCGGAGGGCACGGACCGCGACCGACACCGCGGCCAGCGGGCTGTCGGATTCCCTGGGCAGCGCACGGGTGACGCCGATGGCCCGCTGGAGCGCGGCCTGCCGCTCGACGAGGTAGTGATCCACCGCCTCCTCGGCGACGGCATCGGGGTGCCGGGCGATGCTGCGCGCCGCGGCGTCGCGTCGCAGCTCGCGCAAGTCGTCGAGCAGGCCGCGGTGCTGCCAGCGCTCCCAATGGCCCTGCGGATCGATGGTGGACAGCGCCGAGCCGAGCTCGTCGAGCGGTAACGCTTCGGTGAGCAGGAAAAAGACGTCGGCGACGTGGCGCACCGGCTGTCGGCTGGAGCGGGCGACCGCGGCGATGTCGGGCACCGAGGCAAGGTCGGCCAAGCCGGCGATGACCTCGGCCAGCTCGGGCTCCAGCCCCAGGTCGGCGTAGCGGGCGGCGCGGCTGCGTCGTTCACCTCTGCTGCGGGTGAACGCGCCCTCGGCGACCGCCTTCTCCAGCTCGTGGAAAGCCGGCCGGTCGCGCTCAACGGCCTCGCCGATGTCGACCATCTCGTGGCGCAGGTAGCTGCGCACGAAGGCGTCCACCAAGCGGTCGACTTCGCTCTTGAGCTCCATCTGCAGGGCCGGATCGCAGCGCGCATCCAGCGCCTCGATGGCTCGCCAGCTGGCGTCGGCCTCGCTGACCTCGCGGGCGATCCAGTAGGCAGCGGTCACCTCGTCATGGCCGCAGCCGAGCTCCGACGAGGTTCGGTGCACATAGGTGATCCCCATGCGGTTGACGACGTCGTTGGCGACCGCGGTGGCGATCAGCTCACGTCGCAAGCGATGCCGGTCGACCCGGTCGCCGAAGCGCTCCGCGGCCAGCTGCGGGAAGTAGCCGCGCAGCACCCTGCCCAAATACGCCTCGTCGGGCACACGGCCGTCCAACAGGCGGGTCACCAGGTCGATCTTGGCGTAGGCCAGCAACACCGCCAGCTCGGGGCGGGTGAGGCCGGCACCGGCGTCGGCGCGACGTTGCATCTCGGCGGTCGACGGCAGCACCTCGACCTCGCGGTCCAGCGCCGCCAGATCGGTCATCAACAGTTCGTAGCCCTCCAGGGTGGCCGAGCTGGAGGCCAGCTCCTGGGTGATGGCACCGGTCTGCAGGTACACGTCGCGCAGGACCTGCGCTGCCACCTCGTCGGTCATCGCCTCCAGCAGCTCGTCGCGGGCCTGCGCCGACAAGGTGCCTTCGGCGGCCAGGGCCATCAGGATCTTGAGGTTGACCTCACGGTCGGAGGTATCCACCCCCGCCGCGTTGTCGATCGCGTCGGTGTTGATCCGCCCGCCGCGCCGGGCGTACTGGATGCGGGCCCGCTGGGTGAAGGCCAGATTCCCGCCTTCGCCGACGACCCTGGCCCCGACGGACGCGGCGTCGATGCGGATCGCGTCGTTCGCCCGGTCCCCGACGTCGCCGTTTCGCTCGTCGGTGGCGCGCACAAAGGTGCCGATGCCGCCGGCGAACAGCAGATCGGAGGGGGCACGCAGGATAGCCGCGATCAGCTCGGGTGGGCTCAGTGCGGTGGCGTCGCACCGCAGTGCCGACCGGGCCTGCTCCGACAGGGCGATCTGCTTGACCGAACGCGGCCACACCCCCCCGCCGGCGCTGAGCAGGTCGCGATCGTAGTCCTGCCATGACGAGCCCGGCAGCTGGTACAGCCGGCGGCGTTCGGCGAACGACGCCGAGGGGTCGGGGTCCGGATCGATGAGGATGTCACGGTGGTCGAAGGCGGCGACGAGGCGCACCTGCCGGCTTTGCAGCAGCCCGTTGCCGAACACGTCACCGGACATGTCACCGACGCCGACCACGGTGATGGGCTCGGACTGGACGTCGATGTCAAGCTCGCGGAAGTGGCGTTGCACGGCCACCCAGGCGCCACGAGCGGTGATGCCCATCGCCTTGTGGTCGTAGCCGCTGCTGCCTCCGGAGGCGAAAGCGTCGCCGAGCCAGAAGCCGTACTCGGCGCTAATGGCGTTGGCGAGGTCGGAGAAGGTGGCGGTGCCGCGATCCGCGGCCACGACCAGGTAGGCGTCCTCGCCGTCGACGCACCGCACCCGCGCGGGCGCGACCACCTCGCTGGCCCCGTCGCCGCTGCGCACCACCACGTTGTCGGTGATGTCCAGCAGCCCGCGGATGAAGACCTCGTACTGCACGCGGACGGCCGCGCGCACCGCGTCGGGATCGGGCCGAGCCGAGTGGGCCGCGGGGCTTTGAATCGGCTGCTTCAGCACGAAGCCGCCCTTGGAGCCCGTTGGCACGATCACCGCGTTCTTGACCACCTGCGCCTTCATGAGGCCCAGCACCTCGGTCCGGTAGTCCTCCTGGCGGTCCGACCAGCGCAAGCCGCCGCGCGCCACCGGTCCGCCGCGCAGGTGGACGCCCTCCATGTGGGGAGAGCAGACGAAAATCTCCCGGTAGGGCACGGGCTTGGGCATCTCGGGCACCGCGCCGCTGTCGAACTTGAGCGACAGGCAGACCGGGGAAGCGCCGTCGTGGCGCACCCAGCGATTGGTGCGCAGCGTGGCGTCGACCAGGCCGAGGTACCCGCGCAGGATGCGATCCGTATCCAGCCGCTCGACGCCCTCGCAGGCCTGCAGCACGGCAGCGCGAGCGGCCTTGACCTCGTCGGGACCGGCCGCCTGATCGGGGTCGAAGCGGGTGTCGAACAGCCGCACGAGTGCCCGGGCGACGTCGGGATGGTCGACCAGCGCCTGGTCGAGGTAGGCCTCGGTGAAGGTGGTTCCCACCTGCCGGCGGTAGCGCCGGTAGGTGCGCAGGACCGCGACCTCGTCCCATGACAGCCCCGCGCCCAGCACCAGCCGGTTGAGGCGGTCGGCCTCGGCATGGCCCTGCCAGATCGCCAGCGCCGCGGCGGCCAGCCGAGGACCATCGCGCTCGACGTCGAGAGCCACATCGACGCCGCGGACACCGAAGTCCTGGATGTGCAGCTCCGGTTCGTCGTCCCCCTCGCCGCCGAAGCCGTACGGAATCTCCTCCACGACGTTGAGCCCGAGACTTTCCAGAATGGGCATGAACGACGACAGCGGCACCGCCGGCCCCAGCTTGTACAGGCTGAAGCGCACCAAGCCGACGCTGGGGTCGCTGTCGGGGCGCAGGGCCATCACCACGTCACTGCAGTCCGGGCCGGTGTCGGCACATAACCGCTCCAGCTGCGCGATGTCGTGCAACGCCGTCGCAACGGTGGTGGTTTCGGCGTAGCCGGCGGGAAGGCGTCTGGCGTACAGGCGCGCCAGGCGCCGGCCTTCGGACTCGCCGTGCGCGCCGACCAGCGCCACGAGCAGGTCGTCGGTCCAGGTCCGCGTCAGCGCATTGACCGACCCCTCCAGCTCTTCGGCACTGACCTGCGCCAGCTCGCCGTCGCCGGCGTGCAGCACGAAGTGCAGCAGCGCGCGGTCCCGCTCGGTCATGGTCAGCTGGTAATCGACGGTGGCGGCACCGAACTCCTCGACCAACAGCTGCTGGATGCGCATGCGGATGACGGCGTTGAAGCGGTCCCGAGGCACCGCTACCAGTGCGGACACGCTGCGGCCGTCCTCGGCGGCACGCAGCAGCAATCGCACGTCTTGACCGCGTTGCGCCTCGAGCAGGTTCACCAGGGTCTGGCGAAGGTCTTCGGTGTCCGCGGCGAACAGCTCGTGCTTGGGGATCGCCTCGAACAGGGCGCGAAGGCTGCGCTCGTCGTGCGAGTGGTCGACGACGTCCTCGGCCTCCAGGATCTGGCGTAGCTTGCGCCGCAGCACCGGAATGGTGCTGGCAGGCTCGGCGTAGGCCTTCTGGGCGAACAGCCCGAGCAGCCGGCACTCGCCGTGCACCTTGCCGTCGCCGCCGACCTTCTTGATGCCGACGTACATCATCCGCGTCTGGCGCTGGACCCTGCTGACCCGATTGGTGCGCGCGACGACCAGCAGGTCGCCACCCTCGATCCGTTCCCGCAGCGGCTCGGCCACCTCGTCCAAGCGAACGGGCTGGGCCCAGCTGGAGGACGTCTCGTCGGCCAGGATGCCCAAGCCCGACCCCCAATGGACCTGGGCAACGCGTCCCGCGTCGCTGGAGACGATGTCGTACTCGCGGTAGCCCAGCAGGATGAAGTGGTCGTCCAGCAGCCAGTTGAGCAGGGAGATCGCCTCGTCGACCTCATCGATGCGGTAGCGGGCTCCGGCACTGGCACGGGTCTGGAAGCTGACTTCCTCGATCTGCCTGCGCATGGCGGCAAAGTCGCGGGTGGCGAGGCGGGCGTCGTCCAGCACGGCGCTCAGCTGCTCGGTGAGGCGCTGGCGCTCGGGCTCCGGTAGCCGGCGTCGCAGCTCCAGGTGGATCCACGACTCACGGGTTTCGGCCTGGCGGGCAGGCAGCAGCGCGCTGATGTGCCCGTCGTCGGAGCGCAGGACGCCCACGACCGGGTGCACGACCTCGTCGATGTCCAAGCCGACCCGGCTCAGCTCCTCGGTGACCGTGGTCAGCAGGAAGGGACCGTCTTCGACGTTGGCTTCCACGACGGTGCCGTCGGCTCCCCAACCGTCGCGGTCTGGCTGCGGGTCGAACACCCGCAGGGCCAACGTGCCCTGCCGTCGCTGGTCCATGAATCCGAAGGCGTCGACCAGCATGGCGGCGGCGGCCTCGGCGTCCAGCTCGGCGAGTCGGTCGGCGGGAGCGCGGCGGTAGGTCGCTCGGGCGAGCTGGGAGATCAGAGGTGCGCGGCCCTCCGGCGCCAGCTGTCGGATCCTCGTCAGCAGCGGCGTGAGTGCCTCGTCATTCGCCCCGGCACGCGCGCCGGAACCGGCACCGGACGTTGCGGCTGTCGTCCTGATCACACGCTTCTCGACGGTGAGACGGCGGGTTGGGCCTCACTCTTCCACACTTGGGACCCCAAGGCAGGCATCCGCGTCAGCACGCCGGCCGCAACGTGCAGCAGACACAGGGCGGCGTTGTCCACGGTGATGCCGGTTGGGTCCGCCGCCGCGTCGACCTCGACCACGTCGATCGTGGCGACGGCGGGATGCGCGCCGGCGGCGAAGGCGGCGTCGTGCAGCTCTGCGGGCAGCAGTCCCCCGGGACGCGCACCGGGGCAGGCGGGGGCGAAGGCGGCGTCGAGGACGTCGAGGTCGAGGTCGACGTACAGGGTGTCGCAGCGTTGCGCCAGCGCGTCCAGGTGGCGCCGGACGCAGTCGCCGACGCCTTCCCGCCGCGCCTCGGCGACGGTCACGCTGGCGACGCCCTGCTCGTCGGCCCAGCGGCGGTGCGCTGGGGCGTTGGTGAACGCGCCGATGCCGATCTGCACCACGTTGCCGCCGCCGAGGCCGTCGTCGAGCAGCCCTCGCACCGGGTTGCCGTTGGTCGGTCCCGCATGGAGGTCCCGCACGTCGTGATGGGCGTCCAACGTCAGCAGTCCGGCCCGCCCGAGGTCCGGCGCGCGGGCCACCAGTGCTGGGCGCGTCAGCGCGTTGTCCCCGCCCAGCAGCACCAGCGGCGGGATCGCCGGTAGCGCGGCCACCGCGGCGGCGATGGTGTCCAGCGCCGCCTGGGCCGGCATCCCGTCCACCGCCAGGTCGCCGTGGTCGACGACGGGCAGGTCGCGCAGGTCCAGCCCGGAGCCGGTGTGGTAGGTGGAGAACCGCCGCAGCGCCGCCCGGACGGCGCCAGGAGTCTCATGCGCCGCCGACGGTGACAGGGAGGTGCGCGACAGCCCGACCCCGAGCACGGCCAGGCCGGCGCGGTCCGACCGTGCGGCCAGCCACGCCGAGGCGCGCGGCCACTCCGGATCGTCGGGGGTCATCGCCCCGAGTACACCACGCGGCCGCCGCGCACCACGGTGTCCACCAGGTCCATGCCGGGACGGTAAGCCAGGTGGGTGGCGTTGTCAGCCGACAGGATCACCAGGTCGCCACGAGCGCCGACGCCCAGGTGGCCGGCGTCGTCGAGGCGCAGCGCGGCGGCGGCTCCGGCCGTCGCGGCGCGCACCGCTTCGTCGGGGGTCAGGCCCAGATGCAGGCAGCCCAGGGCCACGATGAGCGGCATGCTCGTGGTGTAGCTGGTGCCCGGGTTGCAGTCGGTCGCCAGCGCAACG
>JALZLC010000342.1 GCA_030858885.1 Actinomycetota bacterium | reverse complement strand
CAGGGCCTGTTCTCGGGCACCCAGACCAAGCTGTCCTACGTCCCGGAGAACCAGACCGACTTCATCTTCACGGTGGTGGGTGAAGAACTCGGCTTCCTCGGCTCGATGCTGATGCTGGTCGGCTTCGTGGTGGTCCTTTGGCGGGCGATCCGGATCGCCGCGCTGTCCCGCGACACCTTCGGGACCCTGCTGGCGGCGGGCGTGATCGCCGTACTCGGATTCCAGGTCTTCATCAACGTTGGCATGGCCATCGGGATCATGCCGGTCACCGGCCTGCCGCTGCCGTTCGTCTCCTACGGCGGTACCAGCTTGATCGGCTCGTTCTTGATGGTGGGGCTGCTGCTCAACGTGCACATGCGACGGTTCAGCTGACGTTGCCGCTGCCGCCACGGCGCAGGACGGGCTTCGGACGGGCGCGGTCTCTCGGGGTGGCCCTCTACCCAGAGTTGAGGGTCGCACTTCGGTACACTCGCGGTACCAGGGGTGACCATCGCCCCTGGTCGAGCGCATCGGCGAACAACCTCGACGCATGAGCACTTCACCCGCACACGAGTCGGTTTGGCCCCGTCTGGAGCCGATCCTGACCAGCGTGCGCAAGCCGGCCCGCTACGTCGGTGGCGAGGGCAACATCGTGGTCAAAGACCACGCCGCCGCCGACAGCCGCTGGCTGCTGGTCTATCCCGACGCCTACGAGGTCGGGCAGCCCAATCAAGGCGTGCAGATCCTGTACGAGGTGCTCAACGAGCGGCCCACCACCGTCGCCGAGCGGGGCTACGCCCCGTGGACGGACATGGAAGCCGTGATGCGGGCCGAGGCGATCCCGTTCTTCAGCCTCGAGACGCACCGGCCGCTGCGTGCCTTCGATGTCGTGGCGTTCAGCTTGGCCGCCGAGGTGGGCTACACCAACCTGCTGGCCTGCCTGGACCTAGGCGGTGTAGCGCTGCGCGCGGCGGATCGTGCCGACGATGACCCCCTGGTGATCGTGGGTGGCCACGCTGCGTTCAACCCCGAGCCGCTCGCCCCCTTCGTTGACCTGGCCTGCGCGGGGGACGGCGAGGAGTTCGTGCTCGAGGTTGACCAGGTGATCAAGGCCTGGCGGCGCGACGGAGATTGGGATCGCACGCGGCTGTACGCCGAGCTGGTGAAGATCCCTGGCGCCTACGTGCCGGCCTTCTACGAGGCCGAGTACAGCCGGCCCCCCTCCAGCAAACTGCGGGGCACCTTCCCGCGGCGCGCCGGCGTGCCATACCGCATCCCCAAGCGCACCGTGTCGGATCTCGACGCCTGGCCGTACCCCAAGCGCAGCATCGTCCCGCTGACCGAGACGGTGCACGAGCGCTACTCAGTGGAGATCTTCCGCGGTTGCACCCGCGGCTGCCGCTTCTGCCAGGCTGGGATGATCACCCGTCCCGTGCGGGAGCGGTCGCGCGAGACGGTCAAGCAGATGGTCGCCGACGGGGTGGCCAACACCGGCTTCGAGGAAGTGGGACTGCTTAGCCTCTCCTCGGCCGACCACTCCGACATCCTCGGCCTGTGCGGAGACCTGGCCGACGCCTACGAGGGCACGTCCACGAGCCTGTCACTGCCTTCGACACGAGTCGATGCCTTCAATGTCACCCTCGCCGACGAGCTGACCCGCAACGGCCGCCGCACGGGGTTGACCTTCGCCCCTGAAGCCGGCACCGAGCGGATGCGGCGGGTGATCAACAAGATGGTCAGCGAGGCGGACATGCTGCGTACCGCCGAGACTGCCTTCGCCAACGGATGGCGGCACCTCAAGCTCTACTTCATGATCGGCCTTCCCACCGAAACCGACGAGGATGTCCTCGGCATCGCCGAGTTGGGCCTCAAGGTGCTCGATGTGGGGCGCCAGCACGGTCGCCGCAACAAGGTGACCGTGTCGGTTGGCGGCTTCGTCCCGAAGCCGCACACGCCGTTCCAGTGGGCCGCGCAGGACGCCCCCGAGGAGTTGCAGCGCAAGCTGGGACTGCTCAAGCGCCGCGTGGCCAATGACCGCAACCTCAATCTGCGCTACCACGACCCGCGCCCCAGTGTCATGGAGGGCCTGTTGGCCCGCGGTGACCGCCGGGTGGCGGACGTGGTGCAGCGTGCCTTCGAGTTGGGGGCACGCTTCGACGGCTGGGACGAGTGCTTCGACCTCGACCTGTGGCGGCGTGCCGCCGACGAGGTCGGCGTCGACATCGCCTGGTACACCCGCCGGCAGCGCGACCCCGACGAGGCGTTCCCATGGGACCACCTCGACTCCGGGTTGGAGCGCGAGTGGTTGTGGTCGGACTGGGAGGCCGCGGTCGACGCCGGCGAGGAGCTCGAGGATTGCCGCTGGACCCCCTGCTACGACTGCGGGGTGTGTCCCGGACTGGATCTGCAGCACCAGACCGGGCACCTGCCGATCTTCAGTGGCGCCTAGCGACCTCAGCAGCCAAGCGCCCAGGAACCAAGCCCGTTGCGAAAGGGGCGACACCGCCGCGAGCCGGGTTCGAGTCCGCTACGACAAGACCGGCAAGCTGCGGTTCATCTCGGCCATCGACCTCGGCCGGATCTGGGAGCGCAGCCTGCGCCGATCGCGGCTGCCGATCGCCTACAGCGAAGGGTTTTCACCGCACCCCAAGGTCAGCTTCACCGACGCCCTGCCGCTGGGCTACGCCTCCACGGGCGAGTACGCGGAGCTGACCTTCGCTGGTCCGATCCCGCTGCAGCCGGCGATCATCGCGCTGAACGCGGCGTTCCCCGACGGCATCGCCGTGCGCGCGGCGGTCGCCGTGGCCGACGGCGACCCGAAGCTGGCGAAGTGGCTGCTGGCGTCCTGCTGGGATATGCACTACCCGCCCGGCACGGTGCTGGAGGCGGCGGTGACTGCCGTCGAGCAGGCCGCAGCCCTGCCCGTGCTCCGCGAACGCAAGGGTGAGCCGGTGACGGTCGACCTGCGCCCCGCCATCCACCAAATCTGTGCTGATCGTGCCTGCGTGCGCGTGACGCTGCATCACCTCCAGGTGCCCGTGCGACCCACCGAGGTCGACCTCGCCCTGCGATCAACCGACCCGGCGCTGCCCTCGCCCGCACTCGTCGTGCGTGTGGCCCAGGGGCGCCCGGTAGCAGAGGGCCTCGTCGAGGCCCTCAGCGGCGAGCTCATCGAGCCGCTGCATCCCACCGACATGAGGCTGCCCACGTGACTGACACCACCAGATCCACTCGCGCCAGCAACGACAACCCCGAAGCCCCCGACGACCAGCGGGTCCGCACCCGCACGCGAACCCGGACCCGCCGTGCCCACCAGGAAGCGCCCGAGGCCTCGGCCACTGACGCCGCACCCGATCTTGCGGCCGCCCCCATTCCCGACACGACCCCACCCACCGAGCAGAACGCGACCGTCGTGCGACGCCGGCGCCAGCGTCGAGCGCCCGCCGCCGCCACGCGGTCAGCGGGGAAGGCCGAGCCCGCTGAGGCCACTGATGCCACCGAGCCCAGCGAGGTCACTGAGCCCGGCGGCACCGCCGACGCCGCTGCCGCCGGTGTCCCCGATACGGATGTCCCCGAGGCGGCTCCTGATGCGGGGGAGGCGGCTCCTGATGCCCCCGAGGCGGCTCCTGATGCGGCCGGGGCGGCCCCTGATGAGAGGGAGGCGGCTCCTGATGGGGGGGAGGCGGCTCCTGATGGGGCCGAGACCCCCGCCACCGGGGAGTCCGACGGCGGCCGCCCCGCCCGCTCCCGGCGTTCCCGCCGCCGCGGAGGAAGGG
>JALZLC010000271.1 GCA_030858885.1 Actinomycetota bacterium | reverse complement strand
TCTACCGCGACATGCTCGGGGCGGCGCTGCAGCTCGACCCTTCGGCTGCCGTCCAGGCCATCGCCGCCGAGGTCCTCGGCTTCCAGATGCCCGGCGCCGGCATGGCCGACTTCAACCGCAAGGCCGTAATGATCGCCAAGGCGGGCATCTACGACCTGCGGGTTCACCACGACGACGTGATCTGGCCGCTGCTGCGCCACTGGCGCTTCTTCGACGTCGAGGGTCTGAACGACGAGGCCGAGAAGGCTCGCCAGCAGACCGCCGAATTCCTGACCGCGCTGGATGCCCAGGCCAGCAAGTTCGAGGCCAAGCGGGCCAAGTCCGAGGAGCGGGAGGCGGCCCGGGCGAGCTGAGGTCAGCAGGTCAGCGCAGCAGCGCGTCGAGCAGGTCGGGGCCAAGTGATCGTACGGCGACGGCATCCAGCCGGTAGCGAACGAAGTGGCCCTGCCGGTCGGTGGTGACCAGTTCGGCGTCGCGCAGCGCTCGCAGATGACGCGACACCGTCGGCGGCGTGAGTCCATGCAGCGCCGCCAGCTCCTGGGTTGAGCGGGCCTCACGCAGCAGTGACCGGCACAGGCGCAAGCGTTGCGGGTCTGCCAGCGCCGCCAGCCGTCGGCGGACGACGGCCAGCGCCACCGGCTGGCCGCCCGTCACCAGCGGGTACTGCACCCCGGGCGGCCAGGCAGCGTCGAGTTGCACCGTGACGTGCGGTGCGCCCAAGACGCTGGGAGCCAGCAGCAGCGGGCTAGCCGTGGCGTCGACCACGGCGTTGGGCACCTTGTCGATGGTGATCATGGTCTCGGAGACGACCGTGGTCGCCGGCAGCTGCGCGAGGGCGGCCCGCGGGCCTGCGGTCTCGGCCAGGTCACCGCGTCGCGCGGCCTCGTCGGCAACCGACGCGTGCAAGCGTTGCCAGTCGGCGGCGAAGAACGCGGCCCAGCAGCCGTCCAGAAAGTCGCACAGCCGATCGCGCAATGCTGCCGGGTCGGTCAGCAGTAGCTCGACCGCGCTGACCACCGCGGTGCCACGGGCGCGGGCGTGTGCCAGCAGCCTGGAGTCTTGTTGCACCTCGGCGCGGGTATCCCGGCCCAGCAGCGGTCGGGCGGCGGCCGCGGCGAAGCGCTGCGGGTCGAGTGCTCGCAACCGTCCCAGCTCGTCGGCCAGCAGGCCTTCGCCGGCGCGGTCGGCCAGCAGAAACCCCGGCCGCACGGCACGCCACAGCCAGCTCAGCCCGGGGACTTGCGCCGCCAGGGCGGGTGGGAGGCGATCGTGCACGGTGGTAGCCCAGCCGGCGGCGGGGTGGTGGCTGGGATCGTCCAGGACGTGCAGCGCGGCCACCAGCTCTGCCAGCGGCGACACGGCGAAGGCCAGAGGCCGTTGCTCAGCCAGCCGAATGCGCACCGCCATGGCTTGTGTCCTCCCTGAGGACGGCTGTGGGTCTTACGTCGACAGGTCGGCCACGGCGCGGGGAAGGCGTGACAGGCCCGTATAGGCCAAGGCGGTCAGATGGTCGGCGACCACCCTCTTGTCGGGCGTCCGCTCGTCGGCCCACCACGCCCCGACGTGCACGACCATGCCAACCAGCGCGTGGGCGTACAACGGCGCAGCCGCCAGGTCGACGCCGGTGCGCGTGAAGAAGTCGCCCAGGACCTGCTCGGCCTTGTCTGCCACCTCGGACAGCAACCCGGCCATCCCACCACCCGAGAAGCCCGCCGGCGAGTCGCGGATCAGCACGCGGAACCCGTCGGGATCGGCCTCGATGTAGTCCAGGAACGCCATGGCGCTGGAGCGGACCTGCTCGCGGGCGCCGAGGCCAGGACCCAGGCGGTGAGTGATCATCTCCAGCAACCGGGAACTCTCGCGGTCGACGACCACGGCGTACAACCCTTCCTTGCCGCCGAAGTGCTCGTAGACGATCGGCTTGCTGACCCGGGCGCGGCTGGCGATCTCCTCGATCGAGGCGCCGTCGTAGCCGAGCTCGGCGAAGACCCGCTTGGCGACCTCGACGAGCTGCGTCCGCCGCTCGCTGGCGGTCATGCGTCGCTCCGTCATGCCGGTGACGCTACTCGCTCGCCGCAGCAAGGCCGCGCTCAGTCGGTGGCCCGGGCCAGGCTGCGCTGCACCGCCTGGCGCCAGCGGGCCCGGCGGGCGTCGCGCTCGCCGGTGTTGGGGCGCACCTCGGGCAGCCCGGCCGCCGGTACGCCCCCTTGCCGGCTTCAGTCGGTCGCCCAGGGGAAGGCGCTTACCTCGGCCCCGTCTGCGATCCCATGTGGCATCGGCACGACCTGTGGCATCATGAGATGCCACTTTTGATGTCGGGAGATCGAACTGATGCGGACGACGCTTGCTCTGGATGACGATCTGGTCGCGGAGGCACAGCGACTCACCGGCACGAGCGAGAAGAGCGCCCTGGTTCGTGAGGCGTTGCGCGCGCTCATCCAGCGGGAGAGCTCGCGCCGTCTGGCCAGGCTGGGCGGTAGCGAGCCTGCGGTTACCGAGGCCCGCAGGCGCCGTACCGAACTCCGGTGATCCTCGTCGACACCTCGATCTGGATCGACCATCTGAGAGCCGGACACACGACCCTCGCCCAGCTGCTCGAGCGCGGCCTGGTCCTGGGTCACCCCTGGGTGATCGGCGAGCTTGCGCTCGGCCACCTCACCCAGCGTCGCGAGATCATCGGACTGTTGACCAGCCTGCCGCAGGCAACGGTCGCGACCACCGACGAGGTCCTCACGCTCGTCGGGCGCCACCAGCTGGACGGGCTTGGCATCGGCTACGTCGATGCGCAACTCCTCGCCGCGACGCGGCTGACCGCTGACGCGGCACTGTGGACCGCTGACAGACGCCTTATCGCTGCCGCCTCACGTCTCGGTTGCGCCGTCGACCCAGAAGCGCCCACCGTCGACAAGCAATAGACCATCAACGGCAGGATGTGTGCCTCGGACGGCTCGGCCTGCGGGCAGCTGGACGCACACCAGCTGCCTTCGACAGCCTGAGGTGCGCGTCAGCGTGGCGACGTGCGGCTGGACATACTTGGCGCGTGACTCCCATGCCCGCCCGCACCGTGAGCGTCTCGGTCGCCCGTCACCCGGACGCTGTCTACGAATACATCCGCGACCCACGTAACCTGCCGGACTGGGCTTCTGGCTTCGCGAAGTCCGTCCGC
The DNA here is from genome assembly GCA_030858885.1 of Actinomycetota bacterium. The sequence continues at coordinate 18,569 of JALZLC010000271.1, read as the reverse complement.
GAGGAAGGCGGTGGTTGGGTCGTCGAGACGACAGGCGGGACGGCGCGGATCGCCTTCGTTGCGGACAACAAGCTCGGCGTGGTTGACCACCGAGTCACCGGCGTCGGGGGGCTCGACGTCCTGAACCCGATGCGCGTGATCGCCAACGCCGACGGGGCCGAGGTGCTGTTCACGCTCTTCCAGCCGGCTGGCATGGCAGACCAGGCGTTCCAGCGTGACCTCGGACTCGTTGCATCGGACCTGCAGACGCTCAAGCGCGTGCTCGAGGCCAGCGAACGATAGTCCTGGTCACCGCTCCCCGGCCTGGGGGTTCCGCCCGCATGGCAGGGCATAGTCCGCCGATACCAGCTCCGCCTTGTGGCTGCGACAGCACTCAGTCGGTGGCCCAGGCGAGGCTGCGCTGCACCGCTTGGCGCCAGCGGGCCTGGCGGGCGTCGCGCTCGGCGGTCTCCATCATCGGATCGAAACGACGGTCCAGCTGCCAGACGGCGGCCAGCTCGTCGGTCGACGCCCAGACCCCCGCACCGAGTCCGGCGAGGAAACCAGCCCCCATCGCGGTGGTCTCGGCAACCGTGGGCCGCAGCACCGGCACCCCGAGCAGGTCTGCCTGGAACTGGCACAGCAGATCCATCGCCGAGGCGCCGCCGTCGACGCGCAGCGCTTCGAGCGCAAGCCCCGAGTCGACCTGCATCACCTCCAGGACGTCGCGGGTCTGGTAGGCCATCGCCTCGACGACCGCCCTGGCCAGGTGCGCTGCGGTGGTGCCCCGCGTGATCCCCACCAGGGTGCCGCGCGCGTACGGGTCCCAGTGCGGCGCCCCGAGGCCGGTGAAGGCGGGGACCAGGAACAGGTCGCCGGTGTCGTTGACCTCGGCGGCCAGCGGTCCGGTCTCTGCGGCCTCGCCGATGATGCCGAGGCCGTCGCGCAGCCACTGCACCGCGGAGCCGGTGGCGAAGATCGACCCTTCGAGGGCGTAGACCAGCCCGTCGCCGAGGTCCCACGCCACCGTGGTCAGCAGCCGCTGCGACGCCACCGCCCGCGAGCCGGTGTTGAGGAGCACGAAGCTGCCGGTGCCGTAGGTGTTCTTGGAGGTTCCGGCCTGCCAGCAGCCCTGCCCGAACAACGCCGCCTGCTGGTCGCCGGCGACGCCGCTGATGGGAATCGCGGCGCCGAAGAACACGTCGGGGTCGGTGGTCCCGAAGTCACCGGTGTTGGGGCGCACCTCGGGCAGCCCGGCCGCCGGTACGCCCACCAGGTCGCAAAGCTCATCGCTCCATGACCCGGCGTAGATGTCGAACAGCATCGTCCGCGAGGCGTTGGCGGGGTCGGTGGCGTGGACCCGCCCGCCGGTCAGCTTGGCGACCACCCAGCTGTCCACCGTGCCGAACGCCAGGTCACCGCGTTCGGCCCGGTCCCGCAGCCCGCCTGACTCCAGCAGCCACTCCAGCTTGGTGGCGGTGAAGTAGGCGTCGATGACCAGCCCCGTGCGTGAGCGGACGAGGTCGACGTGGCCGGCGTCGCGCAGCTCGTCGCAGCGCCGGGCGGTGCGCCGGTCCTGCCACACCATGGCGCGGTGGACCGGCTGGAGCCGAGCGCGGTCCCACACCACCGCGGTCTCGCGCTGGTTGGAGATGCCCAGCGCGGCCAGGCGGCCGGCGTCGGTGCCAGAGGCGCGTAGCGCCTGGCCGCAGGCGGCGATCACCGCCGACCAGATCTCGTCGGGGTCGTGCTCCACCCAACCGGGCCGCGGGAAGTGCTGGGGGAACTCGGCGTAGCCACGCGCCAGCACCGTGGCGCGCTCGTCGATCACCAGCGCCGTCACCCCGCTGGTGCCGGCGTCCATCGCGAGCATCCTGGCCACGTCCGTGCTCCCGTCGCTGCCTGCATCGGTGGCTCGCGAGTGTAGGTAGGCCAGGCGACCCGCTTAGGATGCCCGCGTGGTGACGCGAATCGGAGTGCTCACGGGCGGCGGCGACTGCCCTGGGCTCAACGCCGTCATCCGCGCGATCGTCCGGCGTGGCGACGACGAGCACAACACCGTCGCCGTCGGCTTCCGCAACGGTTGGCAGGGGGTGCTGGAGGGCAACCCGCAGCAGCTGACCCGCGACTCGACCCGCGGGATCCTCCACCGCGGCGGCACGATCCTCGGCACCAGTCGCGTCAACCCGGTCGACAGCCCGTCCGGACCCGAGAGGATCGCCGAGACACTTGAGGTCCACCAGCTGTCGGGGCTGATCGTCATCGGTGGCGAAGGCACCCTGTCGGCCGCGCGACGGCTGTCCGACGACCACGGGATCCCCGTCGTCGGTGTGCCCAAGACCATCGACAACGACCTCGGCGGCACCCAGTTCACGATCGGCTTCTCCACCGCGCTGGACGTCGCCACAGAGGCCGTCGACCGCCTGCACTCCACCGCCGAGAGCCACAACCGGGTGATGCTGCTGGAGGTGATGGGCCGCCACGTCGGCTGGATCGCCACCTACGCCGGGATCGCCGGCGGCGCCGACGCCATCCTCATCCCCGAGCAGCCGTTCCACATCGACCGTATCTGCCGGCACCTCAAGCGCCGCCACGGGTCGGGCCGGACCTTCTCCATCGTCGTGGTCGCAGAGGGTGCCGTCCCCGCGGCGGGCACGCTGGACATGCCCGACTACGAGCATGACGAGTTCGGACGGCCGATCTTGGGCGGCATCGCCAACTTCTTGGGCCCGCAGATCGAGCAGCGCACCGGCTTCTCTACCCGGGTGACGATCCTCGGCCACGTGCAGCGCGGTGGCACGCCCAACGCCTTCGACCGGGTACTCGGGTCCAGCATGGGGGTCGCCGCCGTCGACTGCGCGGCCACCGGCATCTGGGGCCGGATGGTGGCGATGCGTGGCAATGCCATCGTGCCGGTCCCGTTGGAGGAAGCGACCCGCGAGCTCAAGGGTGTCCCGGCGGGCATGTACGAGGTGGCCGAGGTCTTCTTTGGTTGAGCTGCGGGTCGGCAACGACCTCGATGTGGCCGCGCCAGCGGCGGTGGGCTACTACGCGCGCATCGGTCTGCGCCGGCACGACTCCGCCTGGTGCCTGGCACCCGACGAGAAGGTGAGCGGCCAGTGATCGACCTGCGCAGCGACACGGTCACCAAGCCGACCCCCGAGATGCGGCGGGCGATGGCCGACGCCGAGGTCGGCGACGACGTCTACGGCGAGGATCCGACGATTCTGCGGCTGCAGGAGCGCACCGCCGAGCTGTTCGGGCGTGAGGCCGCCCTGCTGTGTCCCAGCGGCGTGATGTGCAACCAGCTGTGGCTGCGGGTGCTGGCTCGGCCCGCCACCGAGGTGGTCATCGAGGCTGACGCGCACATCGTCAACTACGAGGCGGGGGCCGGGGCGCTGCTGGCGGGCGTGCAGTTTCGCACGGTTGCCGCCGGCTACGGGTTGCTCAGCGCCGACGACGTCGCGGCGGCGATCCGAGCTGACATCTTCCCGCTGACCCCGACCTCGTTGGTGTGCGTCGAGCAGACGCACAACCGCCGCGGCGGCACGGTGTATCCGCAGGCGCAGCTCGAAGCGATCCGTGACGTTTGCGCCGACGCCGGCGTGCCGCTGTACATGGACGGCGCCCGGGTCTTCAACGCCAGCGTCGCGTCGGGAGTCGGCCTCGACGTCTACGGCGGGATCGTGAGCGGGCTGATGTGCTGCGTGTCCAAGTCGCTGGGCGCCCCCGTCGGCTCGCTGATGGTCGGCGACGCCGACGCGATCGACGAGGCCATGCTGTGGCGTCGGCGCTATGGCGGGGCGATGCGTCAAGCGGGGGTCATTGCCGCGGCCGGGTTGGTGGCGCTGGACCGCATCGAGCGTCTGGCCGACGACCACGCCAACGCCCGGCTCCTGGCCGAGGCCGCCGCTGAGGCCCATCCTGACGGCGTCGATCTGCAGCAGGTCGAGACCAACATCGTCTACGTCGAGGACGTCGACTCGGCGCGGGTGTGCACGCGGCTGCGCGGACAGGGAGTGCTGGCCGGGGCGATGGACCGGCGCACCGTGCGGCTGGTCACCCACCCGGACGTCACCGCCGAGGACTGCGGGCGTGCGGCCGCAGCGCTGCGATCGGTGCTCGCGGGGCAGCGGTGAGCCGCACCCTCCTGGTCCTCGGCGATCAGCTGTCGCATGGAAGCCGTCCAGCGCAGGCGCCAGATTTTGCGCAACCTCGACCGCTTCTCCACAGCTGAGCGGCGAGCGATCCGCGAGCGGGCGGCGACCTTCCGCGCCGAGTAGCCCATCACGGTCAGGCGGCCGCGACCTTGGACGGACTTAGCCGGCCAAGCCGTCGAGGCGACGCGGATCACCCTCGCCCGGAGGCGCCGCCAGCGGCGCCCCACCCCGGAGCTCGGCAAGGAGCATGCCGGACAGGATGCAGGCACAGCCGATCCAACCGCGGCCGGTCAGCCGCTCACCCAGCAGCAGAAAGCCGAACAGCCCCGCGAAGACCGGTTCCATCGTCAGGATGACCGCCGTCCGCGTCGGCGGGATGTGGCGCTGCGCGGCGGTCTGGATCAGGAAGGCGGCGGCGCTGGCTAGCAACGCCGTCACCGCGAGGGCGGCCACGACCCCGCCGTCCCAGCGCACCGGCACACGGCCGATCTCCAGCATGCCGGCCATCGTGGTGTGCAGGGCACCTGCGACCAGCAGCTGCACGGCGGTCAGCGCGACCGGGTCGTGGCGGGCCGACCAGGCGCCCAATCCCACGATGTGCGCCGCGAAGCTGACCGCGCAACCGAGCACCAGCACGTCGCCGTATCTCGGGACGAAGCCGTCGCCGAGGCTGAGCAGCGCCAGCCCCACGGTGGCCAGGAGCACGCCGCCAACGGCCGCCCCGCCCGGTGCTGAGCGCAGCACCACCGCGGACAGCAGCGGCGTGAACACCACGAACATCCCGGTGACGAAGCCGGCGTTACTCGCGGTGGTGTGCTGCAGGCCGACCGTCTGCAAGGCATAGCCGCCGAACAGCGCAGCGCCCAGCACCGCGCCGTGGCGCCACCCGTCGCTGCCGATGCGCCGGACGGACGGCAGCGCGACGGAGCCAAGGGCGACGCCCGCCAGCAGGAAGCGGACACTGTTGAAGCTGTACGGCGGCACGCGCTCCACCGCGGCCTTGACGACCGGGAAGGTGACGCCCCACACCGCGGTCACCGCCACCAGCGCCAGCTCGTAGGTCCAGCGGCCGGATCTCAGCCTTCGGCCTCCTCGGCGGCCTGCGAGAAGGTGTACAGGTCGACGCGGTCCTCACGGCGGACCGTGGCGCCGGCCTCGGGAACCTGGGCCTCGACGAGCCCGAAGTCGCCCCGGCGGAAGGGACCGATCCGCGGGCGCGCCTGCTCGGTGACGGTCACCCGCAGGGTCAGCGCGGCGAGACCAGCCCGCGCCTGCTCGATCGGCTGGCCGTTGACGTCGGGCATCGCGAAGTGCAGCGGGCCCAGCGACACGGTGATCGCTACGCGGGTGCCCTTGTCGACGGTGCGTCCCGCTCGCACGTCCTGGCCGACGACCGTGCCGACCTCCGGCGAACGGTCGCTGTAGGCCTCGGCGACCACCGGCTGCAGCTTCGCCTTCCGCAGGGCAGTGACCGCTGTGCCGCGCGGCGAACCGCGGACCTTGGGCACCTCGACCTGCTCGATGCCCTTGGAGACGGTCAGGGCCAAGTTCGCGCCCGCGTCGACCGTGGCTCCTGCGGCCGGCGACGCGGCGATGACCCGGCCGGTGGTGACCGTGTCGGAGAACCGTTCGCGGACCGTCACCTCGAACGCGTAGGGCGGCGCTGACAGCAGCCCGACCGCCTGCCGGCGGGTTCCGCCGACGACATCCGGCACGCTGACCGAGGCCGGGCCACGGGACAAGACCACGGCGACCACGCCGCCGCGTCGCAACGGCGAGCCGGGATCGGGGTTCTGGTCGAGCACCGTGCCCGCCGGCGCCGACAGGTGGTAGCGGCGTGCCTCCAGCTCGGCGGTCATGCCCTGGCCCGCCAGCGTGTCGTCGACCGCGGCCATGGTGGCGCCGCCCAGATCTGGGACGCGTTGCACCGGCGCCAACACCCAGTTCCAGACACCCGCTGCGGTCGCGGCGGCCACCAGCAGCAGGGCGACGAGCACCAGGAGGGGACGGCCAAGCCGCCGGCGCCGCCGCCCGTCGGGTGCTGCCACCGCTCCAGCCGCGCGGCCGGTCGTGGTCGTCACGGCCGTGGCCTCGGTGCCCAGCGACGACGCCGGGATCACCACCGTGTCGTCTGCCTCGGCGGCCGGCACCGTCACCGGCTGGGGCCCGCCCGGCACGGCCACGCGCAACGCCGCCGCCAACGCCGACATGTCGGGATAGCGCCTGGCCGGCTGCACGGCCGTCGCCTTGGCCACAACCCGGTCGAGCGCGAGCGAGACGTCGGTGACGTAGCGACTGGGCGGCGGCACCGGCTCGCGGGCATGGCGCACGGCCACCGCCATGGGGGTGTCGGCCGGCAAAGACTTGCGCCCGGTGAGCAGCTCGAAAATGAGCACCCCGACCGCGTACTGGTCGGTGCGTTCGCTGGCTTCGTGACCGTCCACGATCTCGGGTGCCATGTAATGGACGCTGCCGATCAAGGTGCCTGTGGCGGTGTGGCTGGTGGCCGCCGCGGCCCTGGCGATCCCGAAGTCGGCGACCTTGGGTGTGCCGCCAGCGGCCACGAGGATGTTCTCGGGCTTGATGTCACGGTGGACGACGTTGTTGGCGTGCGCGCGGGCCAGCGCGTCGCACACCGGCCCGACGATCGTCAGCATCTCGGCGGGAGGCAGGCGTCCGCGGCGGTCGAGCAGCTCGCGCACGGATGGCCCGTCCACCAGCTCCATCACGATGTAGGGCAGGCCGGCCACGCCCTGATCGAACACGTTGACGATGCAGGGGTGCAGCAGCGACGCCGCGTTGCGTGCCTCGGTGCGGAACCGGGCCAGGAACGACGCGTCCTCGGCGAGGTGGGGGTGCAACACCTTGACGGCGACGTCGCGGTCCAGCGACTCGTCGTGAGCACGGTAGATCGTGGCCATCCCACCGGCGCCGATGCGCGCGGTCATGCGGTAGCGGCCACCAAGCAGCGCACCCACCGCAATGGGCCCGGCACCGGCGACGAACTGCGTATCGGGCGCTGGGTTCATGCCGCGGCGAGTCTACGGTCGTCGCGCCGCCGGGCTCCGCAGGCGCCACGACCGTCCGGGCCGCGACCGCCTCACTCCATGAGCGCGGACCGTCGCGCCTATGCTTCGGGCCAATGGCCGACGCCTTCGACGAGCAGCTCGTGTCCCTTGGCTTCGTGGCAGTGCAGAAGGACCGTCGGGGGGTGCGGCAGTTCGCGCGCCGCCCCAACCGCTATCTGACCGAGTGGGTGCACGACGACGGCAGGGAGCTGCTGTTCACCTGGGAGTTCGACCTCGGCGAGTTCTGCTCGGCGGTGGGCTGGCAGATCGGCGCCGCCGAGCACAGCTTCCAGATCCTGTATCCGCAGTTCGACGTGCGCATCGGCCGCGACGTCGACGCGGTGGCCATCGAGCTGCAACGCCTCGAGCAACGCCTCAACGGCCTCGACTTGGCAGATCCGGCCCTCTAGCGAGGGCCTGGGGGCAGATCCGGCTGTCGTTGCGCGGCCTCGGCGGTAGGGTTGCGGGTACCACGGGAGTCCGGGACCGACCGGGCTGAGAGGGCAGCTGCCGACCGTCAGACCTGATCCGGTTCATGCCGGCGAAGGGAGCGCAGTGGACACCATCATCGTCGGCGGCGGCGCCATCGGGCTCGCCGTCGCCTGGCGAGCCGCGCAGGCCGGGCTCGCCGTGACCGTCGTCGACCCGAACCCGGGCCGGGGAGCGACCTGGGCCGCTGCGGGCATGCTCGCTCCCGTCACTGAGGCGCACTACGGCGAGGACGCCCTGCTGCAGCTCAACCTGGAGTCGGCGCGCCGGTGGCCGGCGTTCGCCGCCGAGTTGAGCGAAGCGACGGGCAGCGACCTGGGCTACCGCGAATGCGGGACGGTATCGGTCGCCCGCAACCCCGACGACAACGCCGCCCTCGACGAGCTGTTCGCCTTCCAGCGGCGCCTCGGCCTGGATGTCCAACGGCTGTCCGCGCGTGAGGCACGATCGCTGGAACCGGCGCTGTCGCCGCGGGTGCGCGGAGGCATCTTCGTTGCCGGCGACCATCAAGTCGACAATCGCGCGTTCGTCGACGCGCTACGCGCCGCGGCCGAGGCCGCCGGGGTGACGCTGCGACAAACGTGGGTCGCGGCGCTTCGCACCCGGGGCGATCGGGGCGACCGGGTGGACGGCGTCGAGCTGGCCGACGGCGAGGTGCTGACCGCGTCCAGGGTCGTGCTTGCCGCTGGCGCCCACAGCGGCCAGATCGGCGGCGTCCCTGCCACGGCGGTGCCCTCGGTGCGTCCCATCAAGGGTCAGCTGCTGCACCTGCGGGGGCCGTCGCCGCTGGCAACGCGCAACATCCGCGGCCTCGACGTCTACATCGTTCCCCGCGCCGACGGGCGCGTCGTCGTGGGCGCGACCGTCGAGGAACTCGGCTTCGACACGCGCGTGACAGCGGGAGCGGTTCACGAGCTGCTGCGCGAGGCGTGGACCCTGCTGCCCGGCCTGGCCGAGCTGGAACTGGTCGAGGCCACCGCCGGGCTGCGACCTGGGTCCCCCGACAACGCGCCGCTGCTCGGCGCGACAACGGTGGACGGGCTGCTGCTGGCCACCGGCCACCACCGCCACGGCGTGCTGCTGACGCCGGTGACCGCCGACGGGCTCGCGGGGGCGCTGACCGGCGGACCCGACGCCGAGGCCATCGCGGCCTTCAGCCCGCGGCGGTTTGCAACGGCCGGAGCCCCGGCGTGAGCGGCGGCGTGACGGTCGTCGTCAACGGTTCCGCGCACACGGTCGAGGAAGGTCTGGATCTCGCTGCGCTGGTACGCCGCCTCGGCCGTGACCCTGATCAGCCGGGTACCGCCGTGGCGCGCAATGGTGAGGTTGTTCCTCGCGGGCAGTGGACCGCCACACGGCTCACAGACGGCGATTCGGTGGAGGTGCTGCACGCGGTGGGTGGCGGATGACCGTTGGGGATCAGGTGGACCAGGTACCGGACCTCGTCGACGAGGATCGGTTCCTGCTCGGCGGCCGCAGCTTCAGCTCGCGGCTGGTGATGGGAACCGGTGGTGCGGCCAGTCTCGACGCGCTGGAGGCGGCGCTGCGGGCTTCGGGCGCCCAGCTGGCCACCGTCGCCCTGCGCCGCGTCGACCCGTCCTCGCGCGGGTCCGTGCTGGACGTGCTGGACCGCTGCGGAGTGCAGCTGCTGCCCAACACCGCCGGGTGCTTCACCGCCCACGACGCGGTGCTGACGGCCAAGATGGCCCGCGAGGCCTTTGAGATGGACTGGATCAAGCTGGAGGTCATCGGCGACGATCGGACCCTGCTGCCCGACGGCGCAGAGCTGCTCGACGCCGCCGAACGGTTGGTCGACGACGGCTTCGTGGTCTTGCCCTACACCAACGACGACCCGATCCTGGCGGCGCGCCTGGAAGCCGTCGGCTGCGCCGCGGTCATGCCGCTGGGCTCGCCAATCGGCAGCGGGGCGGGCATCCGCAACCCCTACAACCTGCGGATCATCATCGAGCGCGCCCGAGTCCCGGTGATCCTTGACGCCGGCATCGGCACGGCCAGTGACGCCTGCCTGGCCATGGAGCTGGGCTGCGACGCGGTGCTGCTGGCCAGCGCGGTGACGCGAGCCCAGGAGCCGGCGGTGATGGCCACCGCCATGCGGCTGGCGGTGACGGCCGGCCGCCTCGCCGGCCGGGCGGGGCGCATCCCACGCCGCCTGCACGCCGAGGCCTCAACGCCCTTCGTCGGTCTTGCGGATCTGACTTGAGGACGTAGGCTGCGACCAGAGCGACGGCGCTCCGCCACCACGGCGGGCGCCGTCTTTTTGTTTTCTCGTCAGAGCCAGGCAGGTGCATGAACGAGCTGTATGACCCTCGGTTCGACCGCGACGCTTGCGGCATCGGCTTCGTCGCCGACCTCGCCGGCAGGCCGTCACGAAGGATCGTCGAGGCGGCGCTCGAGGGCCTGCGAGGCGTCAAGCACCGTGGCGCGGTCGCCGCCGACGAGCGCTCAGGAGATGGAGCCGGGCTGCTCCTGCCGCTGCCAGGCGCGGTCCTCGCCGCCGACGCCGACCGGCCGGTCGACCCGGGACTGCTGGGCGCGGCCATGTGCTTCCTGCACGACGCCGACGACGCCGAGGGCGACCGGAACCGCGCCGACGCGCGCACGGCGATGGAGGAGGCGCTGGTGGCCTCCGGGTTGGACCCAGCGGGGTGGCGGTCGGTGCCCGTCGAACCCGCCGCGCTCGGGGAGGCGGCGCGCGACTGCATGCCGGTCGTCGAGCAGGCGTTGTTCACCCGCGCCGCCGACGTCGCGCCCGCGGCGGCGCAGCGCCGGGCCTACATCGCCAGACGCCGGGCCGAGCGGACCTGCCGCACCGCGGGGACGCACCTGTACGTCGCGTCGTGCGGCTTTCGCACCGTCGTCTACAAGGCGCTCGTCGCCGCCGAGGCCCTCGCCGAGTTCTATCCCGACCTGGCCCGCCGCGACGTCGGCGGGTGGTTCGCGGTGTTCCACCAGCGCTACTCGACGAACACGATGCCGGCGTGGGAGCGAGCGCAGCCGTTCCGGTTGCTGTGCCACAACGGCGAGATCAACACCATCGCCGGCAACGCCAACCTCATGCGCGCCCGCGAGGGACGGTTCGGCGCAGACTGGCCAGAGCTCGGCGGCGACGGCGAGGCGCTGCTGTCCCCCCTGCTGGACGAGACGACGTCGGACTCGGGGATGCTCGACGCCGCCCTCGAGCTGCTGGTGGCCGGGGGTCGCGACCTGCCGCATGCGCTGGCGATGCTGACCCCGCAAGTGTGGGAGGGCCGCCGCGACCTGCCGCCCGGGGTGGTGGACTTTTTTCGCTACCACGCCGCGCTGCTCGAGCCGTGGGACGGGCCCGCGGCGCTGGTCCTCGCCGACGGGGAGCGCGTCGTCGCGGGACTGGACCGCAACGGCCTGCGCCCCCTGCGCTACACCGTGTACGACGACGCCACGGTCGTCTGCGCGTCGGAGGTCGGTGCGGTGCGCATCGCCGGCGCCGGCACCGTCCGCCGGGAGCGGCTGGGGCCTGGCCAGATGCTGCTCATCGACAGCGGAGCCGACCCGGGCGCCACCCTCGTCGAGGACGCCGAGCTCAAGCGGCGCCTGGCCGACCGCCGACCCTACGGCGACTGGCTGCGCGCATCGCAGCGTCGGGTCGTCCCTGGCGCGCCAGTCACCGCCGTCGACACCGATCTGCTGGCCCGGCAGGTGGCGGCCGGCTACACCAAGGAGGAGGAGACCACCGTCGTGCGGCCGATGGCCAACGACGGCAAGGAGCCGATCTCCTCGATGGGCGACGACACCGCCCTCGCCGTTCTCGCCGCCCGTCCGCGCACCGTCGAGCACTACCTGAAGCAGCGCTTCGCGCAGGTGACGAACCCCCCGATCGACCACCTGCGCGAGTCCTCGGTCATGAGCCTGCGCACCCAGCTCGGCCCGCGCTCGTCCCTGCTCGGTGAGGACGCCGAGGCGGGCCGGCTGCTGGAGCTCGACGGGTTCGTGATGACACCGGACGGGCTGCAGAACCTCGTGCTGTCCCCGCCGATCCCGTTCGCCGTGGCGGGACTCGACGCGACATTCGCGGTCGCCGATGGGCGCGGCGCGCTCACCGAACGGCTGCGGACCCTCGGCGAGGAGGCCGTCCGGGCGGCACGCGACGGCGCTGGGATCCTCGTGTGCTCCGACCGTGGCGTCGACGGCGAGCGCGCGGGTATCCCGGCCGTCCTCGCGGTGGGCGCCGTGCATCACCGCCTTGTGGCCGCCGGCCTGCGGACCCGCACCAGCCTGGTGTGCGAGACGGACGACGCGCGCGAGACCCACACCTACGCGTGCCTGCTCGGCTACGGCGCTGACGTGGTGTGCCCCCGCTTGGCCCTGGAGTCGATCGCCCACCTTGCCGACAACGGCCGGCTCGGCCGGGACGGCGCCTCCGCCGGGCAGGCTCAGGAGACCTACCGGCACGCCGTCGCCGACGGGGTCCTCAAGATCCTGTCGAAGTCGGGCATCTCCACGCTCGACTCCTACCGGGGCGCGCAGGTGTTCGAGGCCATCGGCCTGGGCGCCGACGTCGTGGACACCGCTTTGCGTGGCACCCCGTCGCGGCTCGGGGGGATCGGACTGGCCGACCTCGCCGACGACGTCCTGGACCGCCACGCGGCCGCCTTCGGCGCCAAGCCAAGGCTTGGCAGCCCGGGCTTCTACAAGTACCGGCCCGCCGGCGACTACCACGCGACGAATCCCGACGTCGTCGGCGCCCTCCAGCGTGCCGTCGGCCTCGAGGGTGAGCTGGCGCCGCTGGCGACGACCGCAGGGATGCGCGCAGCCCACCTGCTGTCCGCCGCCGTCCGCGACGGCCGCCGCGAGCACTACGACCGTTTCGCCGAGCTCGTCGACAATCGGCCGCCCTGCGAGCCGCGGGACCTGCTGGAGACGGTGCCCGCCAGCGACCGCGGCGGCGCGCCCATCGACGAGGCGGAAGTCGAGCCGGCGACCTCGATCGTCCAGCGCTTCTTCAGCGGCGCGATGTCGCTGGGGGCGCTGTCACCCGAGGCGCACGAGACGGTCGCCGAAGCGATGAACCTGCTCGGTGGCGCCTCCAACTGCGGAGAGGGCGGCGAGGACCCCAGCCGCTTCCGCACCCGCGGCACCGCTCGGGACGTCAACTCCAAGGTCAAGCAGGTCGCCTCCGGACGGTTCGGGGTGACGCCGTCGTACCTCGCCTACGCCGACGAGATCCAGATCAAGATGGCCCAGGGCTCCAAGCCCGGAGAAGGTGGGCAGCTGCCCGGCCACAAAGTCTCCGACCTCATCGCGCGCCTGCGTCACACCCAGCCGGGGGTGGCGCTGATCAGCCCGCCGCCGCACCACGACATCTACTCCATCGAGGACCTCGCGCAGCTCATCTACGACCTCAAGCAGGTCAACCCGTTCGCGGCGGTCAGCGTGAAGCTCGTGTCGTGCGCGGGAGTTGGCACCGTCGCGGCGGGGGTGGTCAAGGGACTGGCCGACGCGGTGCAGATCGCGGGCGCCGACGGCGGCACCGGGGCGTCGCCGCTGTCGAGCGTGAAGCACGCGGGGCTGCCGTGGGAGCTCGGGCTGGCCGAGACGCAGCAGACGCTCGTCGCCAACGGTCTGCGCGGGCGGGTCCGGCTGCAAGTCGACGGTGGCTTCAAGACCGGCCGTGATGTCCTCGTCGCGGCGCTGCTCGGCGCCGATGAGTACGGCTTCGGCACGGCTCTTCTGCTCGCCGAGGGCTGCATCCTCGTGCGAGCCTGCCACCGTGACACCTGTCCCGTCGGGGTCGCGACGCAGCGGTCCGAGCTGCGCGAGCGCTACCGCGGCACCGCCGCGATGGTTGCCGCCTACCTGCTGTTCGTCGCCGACGACGTGCGCCGACGGCTGGCGGCGCTGGGACTGCGCTCGCTCGACGAGGCGGTGGGGCGTGTGGAGCTGCTGCGCCGGCGCGGCGATCTGGGCTCCGACACATCTGGTCCCGACGGCGCCGGGCGCGCCGGGCGCGCGAGCACCCTTGACGTCACCGCTCTGCTGGCTGCCCCGGCCGGGGATGCGCCGCGCGCCTACTCCGGCAGTCTCGCCATCCAGGCACCACGCGACACCCTGGGCGACCGGGTCTGCGACGACGCCTTCGAGGCGCTGTACCGCGGAACCGTGCAGCACCTCACCTACGACATCCGCAACACCGACCGCGCGGTCGGCGCGCGGCTCGGAGGAGCGGTCGGGCTGGAGTTCGGCGACACCGACGGCGATGACCGGGGGCGGGTGTCGGCGCGCTTCACGGGCGAGGCCGGGCAGAGCTTCGGCGCGTTCCTGTCGGGCGGTGTCGAGTTCGTGCTGACCGGGGAGGCGAACGACTACGTCGGCAAGGGCATGGCCGGCGGCCGGATCGTCGTGCGGCCGCCCACGGCAGGCCGAGTGCGCCACGCTGCGCCACCCGTTCTGGTCGGCAACGCCGTGCTGTACGGGGCCACCGGAGGGGAGCTGTTCGTCGCCGGCCGAGCCGGGGAGCGCTTCGCCGTGCGCAACTCGGGGGCGACCGCCGTCGTCGAGGGCGTCGGCGACCATGCCTGCGAGTACATGACCGGAGGGGCCGTCGTCGTGCTCGGTCCCGCAGGGGCGAACCTCGGCGCCGGGATGACCGGTGGCGAGTGCTTCATCTTCGACGACCAGGCGGAGGTCTTGGCCCGCGTCAACGTCGGCCTGGTGGATGCGCGCCGCCTCGACGGCGCTGCGCTGCGACGGCTGCGCGGTCTGCTCGAGCGCCACGTGCAGGTCACCGGCTCGCAGCGGGGCAGGGCACTGGTCGAGGACTGGGAGGCGGCCGGCGGCGCGTTCTGGCGGATTGCCCCCCGCGGCGAGCTGTCGTGGATGGAGGTCGGCGAGGGAAGCGTCGGCGCTGCGGTCTAGCAGGAAGGGTTAGCGTTGACCCTCGATGGCGGTCCACTGGCGGCAAGAGCGGTTGGCGGATGCCTGGCTGTACCTGTGCATGGACCGGTGGGCGCAGAGTGGCGACCTCGACGGCTTCCTCGACGCCGTGCTCGGCGCGGGTGTGGACCTGGTGCAGCTGCGTGACAAGACCGCCACGCGCGATGAGCTAGCCGCCGCCTCGGCGGTGTTCCGGGCCGCCGCTGACCGCCATGGCGCACTGTTCATCCTCAATGACGACGCCAGGCTGGCCGCTGAGGTCGGTGCCGACGGCGTGCACGTCGGCCAGGATGACTTGCATCCTTCCGATGCCCGCGCCCTGGTTGGACCCGAGGCGATCGTGGGCCGGTCGACGCACTCGGTGGCCGAGGTCGACCGTGCGCTGGACGAGGACTGCGACTACTTCGCGGTTGGCCCGGTGCACGCCACGCCCACCAAGCAGGGACGGCCGGGGATCGGGCTGGACCCGCTGCGCCACGCCGCCGCCCTCGCCTCCGAGCGGCCATGGTTCGTGACGGGTGCCATGAGCCTGGCCACCGCGCCGGCGGTGCTGGCCACCGGTGCGCGCCGCCTGGTCGTGGTGCGAGCCATCACCGCGGCGCCCGACCCCGCGCGCGCCGTCACCGAGCTTGCGACCCTGCTGCGCCGATAGTGCTCGGGGGTCAGGCTGTCGAGATCTCGCCGGCCATGGCCTCGACCCGCGACGGGAGCATGGGGCCGTCCAGCCGCCCGGCGATCACGCCGTCGGCGCCAACCGCGAACAGCCACGGCTCGGTGGGCAGCTTCCAGCGAGACACGGGCCGCGACACGGTCTGGCCCTGGTCGGCGTAGATCTCGCAATGGATGAACGCGGTGTCGCCCCAGTCGCCGCCGGTGCGGATCCCATCGACGGTGCCAGTGGCTGGCCCGCAGACGGCGGTCTGGCAGTAGGCGGGGGTGGCGAACAGCAGCATCACGGGCCTACCGGCCTCGAGCGCGGCGTCGAGGCTGACCTCGTGCATCCCGCAGGGCGGCTCCTGTGTGCAGATCTTGACGAAGCCGAGCTCTTCTCCGACGGTCGGGGTCTTGACCGACACCGCCTCGTCGCCGGAGACCTGTACCTGTGACTCCTGGGGCGTCACCACGTTGATGGCCTGCGTGCCGTAGCGGTCGCCTTCCACGGCGACGAGCTCCACCTGACCGGCCTCGGTCAGATCCAGCGTGGCGAGGTACAGGCCGAGCGAGCGATCGATCTCCTCGCTGTACTCGGTCGGAAACGGACCGCCGATCTCATTGCCGTTGAGGTCGCGCAGGAACACCGCGACGTCGGCGTCGGGCACCTCGCTGTTGTCCAGGGTCCGCAAGCCGAAGGGGACGATCTGGTCGCGGCCGGTGAGCACCTCGAACGACGCCACCTGCGGCACGAGGGAGGCCTCGCCGCCGGGGATGCCGCCGCCGGATCGCGAGCAGGCGGCCAGCATCCCCCCAGCCCCGATGGTGCCGGCGAGCAGGGCGGACGACCGTAAAAAGTCTCGTCGACGCATGCCGGCCAGACTAGCGGCGCTGCCGCGGCGCAGCGGTCGCGCCCCTGATGCTGTTGGCAGGCAGATGGCAGACTCGCGGCCATGCGCAGGCTCCTGGCGGCACTGCTCGGCATGGTGCTGCTGACGTCGTGCTCGGCGGGCAGGGACGACGACCGCCCCCGGGTCGTGGTCGGCGCCGGCTCGACCACCGAGCAGCGGGTCCTGGCGGCGCTGACCGTGCTCACCCTCGCCCGTGCAGGGCTTCGCGCCGAGGTTCGCGACGACCTGGGCGGCACCGTCGGGCTGCGCCGGGAGGCGCTGGCGGGCGGGGTTGACGTGTTCTGGGACTACACCGGCGCGGCGTGGGCGCTGGGAATGGGCCGGCAGGCGCCGCCCTCCGATCCGCAGGCATCCTTCGAGCGGGTGCGGACCGCCGACGAGGATCGCGGCCTGACCTGGCTGCGGCCCAGCTCCGCCAACGCCACCCTGGCGTTGTTCGTACGGACCGACGACCTACCTGCCGACGAGCGGCCCAACGGGCTGGGGTGGCTGGGACGCCAGCTTGGCCGCAGCGGCCGGCGGTTGTGCGCCGACCCCGACTTCATCCGGCGCCCTGGGGGCCTGGAGTCCCTGGCCGCCGGCTACGGCATGCAGCTGCAGCGGGTGAACCAGACGGCGGTGCCAGCGCGTGAGAACGAGGCGATCGCCGAGGTGGCGGAAGGCCGCTGTTTCGCGGCCCTGGCGACAGCGACGTCGGGGCGCGCCCGCCGGGCGGGCCTGGTCCTCGTCGCCGACCACCGGGCGGTCTTCCCGGCCTTCATCGTCTCCCCGGTGGCACGGACCGACCGGCTGGAGCAGGACGCCGAGCTCGCCGCCGCCTTGGACCCGCTGGCACAGGTGCTGGACACCGAGCGGCTGGCCGCGCTCAACGCCCGTGCCGAGACCGGCGAGGATCCGCGGGACATCGCGCGCGACTTTTTGGACGACGTGCTGCCCCGCGCCCGCCAGTAGCCGCAGGCGGGATCGGCACGGGCCAGAACATGCGCCCGGTCGGAATATGCGACCCGCGTCTGCTTGACGTCGGCGGCCGGGCGTCGTACGGTGCCCGCACCGGATCGAACAAGTGTTCGATCGCCCGGCCGGCGGTCGGGACGCGTGGGGAAGGCGCGTCCCGGCCACCGCCGCCTTCCCGCCACCCATGCCGGCCCGCCCGGCACCGCTCGGCGCGAAGGCAGGAGACGATGACCAAGCGCTACCGCGAGCCGGTGGAGGTGACCGCCACAGCGGCAGGTGCCGATCCATATACCCCGGTGGGCTTTGTCTGGCGAGGATCGACCTACCGGGTGCTCTCGGTGCTCGGGCACTGGCGTGAGGATGCGGCCTACTGGTCTGGCGGCGGTGTCGAGGTTCCGCAACGCGACCTGTGGCGGGTGGAAGCACGCAACACCACGCCCGCCAGCGGCGTCTACGAGCTGGTATGCGAGGCCGGGACCTGGCGCCTCGATCGAGTCTGGGACTGACCGTCGAGAAATATTCCTGCAACCTGTCGTGCCGGTAGATCGTCTGTATGCCGGCACTGCTACAGACAGGTGCACGCTGGTGACCCGTCCGACCGTCCCTGGAGAGCTCGCGTTCTTCTGTGAACGTGAGTATCCCCGCCTGGTCGGTGCACTCGCCCTGTACTGCGGTGACCTGGACGTCGCCGAGGAGCTGGCGCAGGAGGCGCTGGCTCGGGCGTGCCGGGACTGGCCACGGTTGGCGACCATGGCTGCGCCGGGGGCCTGGGTCCATCGCGTCGGCATCAACTTGGCCAACTCCTCCTTCCGCCGAGCGGCGGCCCGCCGTCGCGCGCAACGCCGACTGTCGGCGGGCACCCCGACCGAGCATCGCGACGCTGACCCGGTGACGCCGTCGCGGTGCGTCAGGCTCTTGCCGCCCTGCCGACTCGCAAGCGCACCGCAGTGGTGCTGCGCTACTACCTCGGCCATTCCGTGGCCGAGACGGCCGAGTTGATGGGCGTACCGCAAGGGACGGTCAAGAGTCTCGTCGCTCGAGCCATGGTCGATCTGCGCGCCGGTCTGCGTGGTTCAGCAACCGAGAGGGGTGTCCGGTGAACGACCTCATCGACCGCATCGTGGCGGCAGCGCCGCAGCCACGGCAGCCACTGGACCTCGACGGTGTCGTCCGCCGTGGCCGGTGGCTGCGCCGCCGCCGCGGCGGGGCGATCGCCGCTGGCTCGCTCGGGCTCATCGCGGTCCTGGTCGTCGCCGTCGGTCAGATCCATCGCCCGGATGTCGAGTTCGAGGTCACCCAGGCGCCGGCGTTGTCCGTGCTGCAGCGGTCGGCCAGGCCCGACGATCGTCTTCCCGACTCCTATCTGCGAGACCTTGGCGGCCCCGGAGCCAGCGTCCCCGCGTCCGGCGTGCGTCTGGCGCAGGAGG